>JAYEGI010000179.1:0-11249 GCA_034659035.1 Methanobacteriota archaeon | reverse complement strand
ACGACAATATTATCACCACCACAGACGCATGCATAGCACTCCAAATCGCAGCCAGTGGCAGGTGGGACCGATCAGCCGACATCAACAACGATGGGGTCGTAACATCTCTTGATGTACTCATGATCCTTCAGGAGGCGACTTGAAGCCTGGGTTGCGATGGGGCTTTTGCAGTATCTATTTGCAACTTCAGCATTCCCAGGATTTGCAGATTCGTGTAATCCGTGATCTCTGATCCAAACACCGCGCAAAAGGGCAGCCCCCAAAAGCCACTATCTTTATATCGGCAGCAATAGATAAACTCCTGATGGAAAAGAAGCGCCTGATCCTGATACTTCTGATATTTCCAATCTTCCTGTCATGCACCCCATACACATCGGCTGCGTCGGTGTCGGTCCTGCTTCCCGCGGTATATTCAAGCGAAGAGATCGGTGTGCTTACGAATCTGACAGTCTGGGTGGAAGACGGTACCGGACACGTCTTCGTCGACACCGCTCCGTTTGCACAGGTTGATATGCAGGGATCCGCCAGGTTATCATCGATGGTGGCATGTGATATCACAGGCACCGATCCCGAATCCCACGACTTCTTCTATGTGATACGCGCAGACTCGCCAGTGATCGGCGGACCCTCCGCAGGCGCGGCAATGACTGTCGCCACTGTTGCAACGCTTGAGAACTGGACTGTTGACCCGGGAGTCGTTATGACCGGTATGATCAATCCGGACGGATCAATCGGTGCGGTCGGGGGAATACCTGCAAAATTAAACGTATCCATAAGACACGGCGTGCACACATTCCTGATACCACCGGGACAGGGAAATATCTCGGAAATCGTGCAGGTTATCGAACAAGAGGATCCTTTTGTCACGATCCGCGATGAACTGGTCACCACAAACGTGATCGAACTCGGAGCGGCGCAAGGAGTCGAGGTCAGGGAGATCGACGACATAAGAGATGCGGTTTATGCATACACTGGCAACGATATCCCACAGGTAATACTGACCGGCGAAGTGCAGACCCCGGAATACTTAGATGCGATGCAGCCGCTTGCTCTTGCGTTGCTGGACGAGACGAGAGCGCAGTACAACGAGACCGATTCGATCGTGGATCCGGAACTTGATGATATGCTTGATAATCAGATTCAGGCAATCGAGGATTCACAGAACGATTACGGCATGGGAAACTACTACGCGTCCATGAGCAGGAGTTTTAGTACGATGATCAAGCTGCGTCGTATCGAATGGTACTCCAGGTACCTTGATTCCCCTGACAAGGACGAGTATCTTTCTAATCTCACAGTCCGCGTCGAGGACGAGATAGCGGACTCCGAACTCGCTGTTTCGGAAGCGAGATTAGAAAACGGGGTATTAGAGGGGATAGGTGCGGCAGAATCGAGACTTACGATAGCGAAAGAGCAGTTGGAATGGGCAAATCATACAGAGAGCGCGGACGATACGATCTATCTTCTGGCGTTTGCAATGGAGCGGGCACGGTCCGCGAAGTGGTGGGCAACGATCTCATGTGCCGGCGGAGGTGCGGAGATTCCGGAGGATCTGCTCAAGGATCGTGCAGGCAGGTACTACAGCCAATCCGCGTCGATACTCGCTTATGCCAAGATGCTGACCAGCGAGTCGGGAGGGAGGCGATCATATATCCTGGATGCGACAGACGACCTATCCCGCGCCAGAAGGGAACTTCGTACGGGATACTATGCCGGCGCGATCTACGATTCGCTACACGCGATGGTGATAGCGGGAACCGCGATCGAGCTTGTGGGCGTAGGCAGCACTGATATCGATGAGAAGGTGAACAAGAGCGAGAGGGATGCGATGTCAGCCATCCTCGCTGCAAGGGAGGGTGGGGCAGAGCCGATTCTCGCCACGAGCGCTTATGAGCATGCAGAAGTACTCGCGACGTCCGATACTGACCGGATCGTTGATTACGGGTATGCAAAGATGGTTGCGAGAACCGCGCGGTTCTTTGCAGGTTATGGAAACCAGATTGTGGAACCGGGAACTGGTAGGCCAGGGGAGGTTCCGGACGAAGGTACTTCTGAGACTGCCTGTCCGGGCGGGTACTGGGTGCTAACCATGGTTGCTTCGGTGTACCTGTTCAGGAGAAGATGTGCGTGATTCAGGTGCAGTGGTTCGTAAGGTTTAAAACATATACATGCACAGGTTGGTATTAATGAACGGTCGTAGAATTTTGATGATTGTGGCGGCTGTGGCTCTTCTTATACTGGTACTTCCGATGACTGCCGCGGGCGAGGAGGAGCCCACCAATGTTACTATAGGAGTGAATGAATACGTAGTACTGAACAATGATATCTACATCGAGGTTCGAGATGTCGGTACAGCAGGAATTTCGTATGCAGAGGTATGGTTTCGTAGTTCTCAAGACGCAGTCGGTACAACAAGAAACATGTATGTGGGGGATGTTCCTGCCATCTACATAAGCGGTACTGGTCTTAAAATGGAGGTTACGCTCGATTATGTCTTCTCCAATGCAGCCTCGTTTGGAATAACAAGCTCGAAAACGCTATACGTCACCGATCGGAAGGCGGGAAAAGTAGAAACCGAATCAGTCACCGTCCCGAAACTTACCATCACAAGAACGATCGACCCGAATTCAGCAGAAGTCGGTCAGACTGTCAAGGTAACGCTCACGATCAAGAACACAGGAAACGGCACTGCCACGGATATTACGCTTGCCGAGGGCACGATTGCGAAGACGTACAAGGACGGGTGCCCGTCCACAATCGATGATATAGCAGCAGGAGCGACTGAAAGGATCGAGTATGATCTGAAGATCGGGGATGATGTGCAGTCGGGGACGCGTGAGATGCCCGCGTCCGTATTGAACTACAAGAGCGAGACCGGCGTTTCGGATTCTACCGAATCACAGTCCAGTGTCCTTGAGATTGTAGCCGGAGAAGTTCTGCTGCCGGAACTGACTATCTCGATCGATCCTATCGACTACATGGTGACCTGCGGCGATGGGGTCCCGATGGTTGTTACGATCACGAATGTCGGGAACGCCACCTCTGAAAAGGTCTACGTCAAAGGCGATCTGCCCCCAGGTGTGCGATTGAAAGACGGCGAGTTGGAACCGGTATATGAGTCGATCAAGCCGGATAAGAGCGAGGAGTATGAGGTTACACTGGTCGCAAACGAGGAAGGCAAGCATGTGGTTGAGATGACGGTGATGTGGGCAGACGAGGAGGGGACCGCCGTTTTCGAGTTCCGGGCAGAGAAGTCGGGTTTGGAAAAATATTATGTATACATTATTGCAGCAATTCCGATACTCTTAATACTGTTATGGATCATAAAGCGACGCAGAGAATATTCTTATTAAAGAGATAGGTAACCATGCTTAACATATTAGTTCTTGGACTGGGGCAATGCGGAAATCGGATACTTGATGCGATGAATCGTGAGGCGTTTGGACGCGGCGGTACATTTGCGAAATACTACACGCGCCAGAAGTTTCCGGCATCGGTCAAGACGATTGCGATCAACACAGCGATCAATGACTTAAAAGGGCTTGTGGATACGCGTGCAAAGGACCGGTTGCATGTCCCACATCTGCACGGCGTCGGCGCGAATCGGACCGTCGGGAAGCGAGTGTTTGAGGAGAATAAGGAGATTATCATGAGTGAGATCGATAAAAGAGGGACATTTGATCTCATATTCATCATAACGTCTGCCGCAGGCGGGAGCGGCTCATCATTTGCACCCCTCCTCGTACGCGAACTGAAAGAGACCTACACAAACGCCCCGGTAATCTGCATTACCGTACTTCCATTCAGGGAAGAAGGGTCTATATTCCTGCAAAACGCTGCTTTCTGTCTGAAGGATATTATAGACGTGAAACCTACAGGCGTGCTTATCGTGGATAACCAATACCTGAGGAAGTACGCAGGCGACATCAAATCCGCTTACGACAAGATTAACAACACGACCGCGCGGCGGTTGCTCTTCCTTATAGAGGCGCTCAACAGCGAGATGCTGATGGTCACCGACCTTGGCGATCTCAAGACTGTGATGAACGGCGGAATCGGCATCGGTACCATGGGATTTTACGAGGCGTCCAAGGATAGTACAATCAAATCCGCAATTCTTGGAAGTTTCAAGCCGAGCGGACTTCTATTCCCGACAAATGTCTACAAGGAAGGTGCGCGTGCGATGCTGATCATCAAAGGCGACAAAAAATATCTTGATCTCGATATGATCACCAAGACCATAGAAGAACTATCCTCCGAGGTTGGGCAGGTCTTCAAAGGGGTTCTCATCCAGAGAGGCAGACCAAGAGTTTTGTCACTATTTACGCTAAACTCGGTCCCGGAACTCGAAAGATTGTATGCCTCTGCGGCAGATGCAATTCGGTTCGAGAGGGATAAGCGGGACCAGTCAAAAAACCAACTCGACAGCGCGTTTTCGCATATCGAAGATCTTGATCCGATATATTAGGAATATATGATCATAAGACAGTACGAGGACAGAATCTCCATAGAATCGGTCACCGATACTCTTGCAAAGATGGGATTTAAGGTCCTCCGTATCGAAGACGGGCATAGTATATATTACAGTAACGATGCACGCATGTACACCGAAAATGATATTAGGGTTCATGCCAAAAAGAAATTCTTTGATAAGATGGTGATCGAACTGAACAATGAGATGAGACTTATTTTCGTGCACGGCGATGAGACTGAGGCAAAGGCGTTTCTGGACAACCTGGCAAGGACATAGCGCACCATGACAACACAGATGGGGAAACGGACAAAACTCGTAAATGACCCTTCCGATCTAGTACCGTTACTGCGGACATTCGGATCAAGCACACACAAAAGTGTATTTGATGAGTTATCAGAGGGATGGATGACCGAGCAGGAACTTGTAGAGTGCATCGGCGCAGATATCAAGCCGAGTCTTGTGATCTTGCGGAAGAGCGGGCTGATCGAGAGCCAGTGGCGGATGCCAGAACCCGGGAAAATCCCGGACAAGGAATACACGGTATCGTATTCGAAGTTACATGCAAATTTCCAGTGCTCGATTAAGGATATGAGTGACCTGATTATGATCACGTTCAAGAGTGATGGAGAGATTGCCGATATGATCGAGTCAATCGAAGAGGAGGTTTCCAAGGGCAACCGCTCGATGGCAGGACTGTCCAGGGTCTTTGACCTGAGTGCAACGTTCATAAGGAGCATCGCAAGACGATCGGATAAGCTGATAGTCAAAGGACAGCGTCTCGAACTGGCGAAGACCGGAGATCGGTAGCCAGGTCATCGAAACGTTGTACATCTTCACTTTTTACAGTAGTAACCGCGTATAATTAACCTGAATAAAATTAACTTCTTCGCGGACAGGCTCTGCTACTCCAAAAACACCTCTTTGTGCCCTATGTGGTTTTATTTCTTATTATATATTCTTCAGATTATATCATAGATTAAATCGCCGATTAAGAATGGGATGGTTACCCCTCTCTCCTCATCTCAGAACGGTACGTGAGACTTTCACCTCATACACGCTTGCGCATCTCATAACCCTTTTTAGTATCGGGCAGCATCTCCGTAAGTTAAAGTAGTTGGGAGGTATTGGGATTCTTATCCAACTTCAGGCCAGCACACCTGACAATCTTTGTGTCCGAGAATAGTTTCAATCTAAACTCGCCGGTAGAAAACACCAGAGTTCCGAGTTCCCGCGGAATGCCAATATCTATTGGCAACCCACGTTCTGGATTTTTTATCCGGATGCCTTCACTTACCCCATCTCCAGAGCATACCCCAGACAATATGATCTAATTTGCTGAATGTCTCTTTGGATACCGCCGATCGATGATAATTCGACCAGCCAGGGTTCAATACGTTAATGAGATCTTTCTGTTTCCATGCCTTCGCTCGCTTGATCACATCACCGATTTTACGGATGATGTTCCCAATCGATTTCTTGGATGGCTTTATCAGAAGCTTTCCTGTAACTACTCAGGTACCTAAAACCACTATTCAGGGGACTTCACTATGCAGGAACTCTCCAAGACATGGAGCATACTGCAACCAACAAGGGATTTAACCGCAGAGTACGCAGAGAGGCGCAGAGGGGAAATAAACAGTTATGTGCTTCTAGCGTTCCTCTGCGCCCTCCACGGTTATTTTTCTTGCCAGAAAATACAGGATCGCAATCGGGAGACCAATCAACATACCTGAGTAGTTACAAAAAAAGAAACAAAAAGGGGATCACTCCCCTGTCACCTCATCATAGAACCTCGTATCGAATAGATCCTCCTTGGTAAGCCTTGTGTCGATATTTCCGAGATCGTATTGAACCTTCGCAAATTCAAGTGTGCTGTTAATATCGAGGTGTGGATCGGTGATCCATTCACCATCCCACGTTTCGAAAGAATACTTGACCTTGTCGAGATCGTATCCGGTCTTATTTGCAAATATCTCGGCAGACTCGTTCTGGTTCCCTTTGAGATACTCAGTCGCATTGATATGCGTCCTGATGATCTGCTTGACCATCTCGGGATGTTCCCGGATCAGTTCACCACTTACAAGCAGGCAGCAGCATGCATGATCCGGCCACATTTCGCCTGAACTGACAACGCTTCTGCCGTTACCCTCCATCTCGATCACTGCCGGACCCGGATGCGGCAGGAAGACGCCATCCACTGCTCCTGCTGTGATCGCAGTCATTGCGTCGCCCGGACCCATCTCCTTGATCACGACATCATCGGTGCTGACGTTGTTAGCTATCAGGAATTTCCGAAACACGGTATCCTGAATCGATCCCGGCGGGAACGTTGCGATCGTAAGCCCGCGAAGGTCGGATGGCGTGGTGTAGTTGACCTCTGGCCTGAGTACGAGATCAGAACCTTGGGTCTGTACAGCAGCAACGATCTTCGCATCGAGCCCTTGCGCGATCGCAGTGATCGGTGGCGCAGCGCCAACGTATGCGATATCGAGGTGACCGCCCATCATGGCAACCATCTCTGGTGGGCCTGATGGGAACTCGCTGTCGGAAACTTTTTCGATCCCGAACTCTGCGAGATCATCTTTCCACCACCCCTTCTCCATTGCAACCATCTCAGCGATCTGGTGGGTGCTTGGCTGGTAGCCCATACGGAGATGCGTCATCGTTTCAGCTCCTGTATCGTTTTCTTTCACCGCGTCCTCTTCAGGACTTTTGACGCATCCGGAAAAGGCAGCAAGCAGCACCACCATCAGTATTACTATAGTTTTCTTCATTTGTAGCCTCCTGTTTTAGTTATTATCGCTATCATGCCCTGGCTATTGAAGGCGGCACATCGATTTCAAGTTCGAGGAACGCACCTTATAACCTTCATCACGATCTGCTAAACTCTCTACGCGGACCCACACGTTCAGATCTTCACCTTCATAAGGTCCAAAGTCTTTTATGTCCTTTATTCGTTCTTCTCCAAATTCCTTTGCTACATCACTTCTGATCAATCCTACAATCTCTTCTTTTTCCATTTAAAACCCTTCCACGAAATTTTTACATGCTTTAATAATTGTTTCTGCATCATTGACAGCGCTATCACACAACTCTGCGGTTATGGCTGCAGATGGATTATAGTCGCATTCGTTGCGATTCATTCTCATAGCATCCAATCGTATCTGAAAGTTTGGAATCATTAAACGTCCGCATCAACAGTTTTTTGAATTTTACTATCAGAAGTTGGTGTTTGGCAACGTCGAGCTGCATCTGCACATACACAGAGGCGCGTACAGCATGGTACATACGATAATAGGATCTGTTTATTATAAGCCGATCTGTTGAATCGTCTACCATCAATTTTTGTACCTTCTTAAGTATCTTCTCTGCAAATACTATCCTATAATTTGCTACATCTTTCATTGCAGCCTTAACATCATCTAAATCGATTATACCGATTTCGCTTAAATATACCAATAACCCCCATTCTCTGGGGGTTATCTCTACCAATTTATTCCCATTCGTGCTTTAAATCATGTTCTCAGTATCCGGTCATTTGAGCCAATCCCATACTCTCCAGCCTGTTATCAGTCCCGGGCTCAACGATGAAGACGCGGTTGCCGTTCGACCAAACATATCCATATCTAACGCCACCATCCCCCTGTGGTTTTCTCCGAATCTCAGTCGCCTCGTGCTCGTTAAACGTCACCGCCCCGAATCGAGAGACCGTCTGCGATGGGGGGTTCTCGAACTCTGGCTTGTTCTTGTAGTTCTCGACAGCGTTTGCCGCATTCATCGAATCGGTGCACTCGATGACGGTTACAAAGACTGAATATGTCTTAGCTTCGAAGTCGTAGACCCCCTGAACTGCCTTAATCTCCCCGACGCTTAAGTTTCCAGCGATCGTTGACAGCGCTTCCTCAGTTATGTTCATCGACCCTGGCGTATTTTCATCAACCAGTGCGATTAGTTTGAACGTCCCGGGGAGATTCTCCGCGGGAATCAGGTCTGCGACGCTCTGCGGCGGCATTGGCGTCTGGGTGGGTGTTGGTGTTGGTACCTCCTGCTCGTCTGGCACGATGCACGCACATGCGGCAACTGCCAGAAGGATTATCATTATTATCTTGATTGCTTTCATGTTGTATCTCCTTTCTTTCATGTTGTATCTCCTTTATCAATATTCCTCTCTTGAATTAGTTGCATGACATCATCAAGGTCATCGATTCTTTTGAATTCGCTCTCTTCGATCAGTACAGTTCCATCAATTTGTGTATGTCTGCATGCTCCTTTCACAATGTACATGGATATAGTTCCTGCAACGGATGATATGCTGCTCATCAAGCGGGCGTTTCTCACCATCGTCCGGTTGTACGTGCTAAACCCGGTTAGCATAGTGTTGTTATCTCTGCTATAGTTGGATATGGCCTTGAAAGGTGCCTGTTTCGCAGGAACTACGAAAAATCCCAGTGGTGTGAGCAGCAACGAAACTTCATTCGGTTCGGACTGTTCTGACGGTTCCGGCGCACGATCCTGTTTGGATATGCCCCTTTCTGTCGAGAGTAGCTTGATCGGGCAGACCAGTTCGGCATCGAGGATCTCTTCGAGACGGAGCACCACATCGATCGATGCGTCCATTCCTCCATCCTCATACCTGCTGACTGTTCTCCGCGATATCCCAAGTTCGGATGCAAGTTCCCCAAGCGAGATGTTGTTAGCGGTGCGGATGCTTTTCAGGCGTTCACTATTGATATTGATGTAGAGTCCGCCCGGTGCGGCATGAACCAGTGGGGACACACCCTCTATAAAGCAATCGCGTAGCGTGCCGGGATTGATTGACGGGATGCCGTATCTGAAATATGTCACACCATCCGCAAGCGTCTGATTGCGCGACTTGCTCCCTATGATAAGTGGGCTCCCATCCAGGAAACCGGAGAGCTGCCGCATCTCCCGTGCAGTCTCGGCACTCAGCCCATCGATGTTCGAGAGTACGCGGAGCAACAGCAGGATGTTGCAGCGCCGCGCAGCCAGATCGAAACTTCGAGGTCGGATATTGCACCGATCTGAGATCATAAAACCGGCTTTGCTCAGGATCTCGATAACCTGGAGTGTTAACGCCTCCTTGTTCATCAAGGATTCATATGCTTCGATACACCTATAAATGTTTGGTGTGTGGCGGCTTTAAGAGATTATTATCCAACTAACTGCCCCACCACCCCATGAGGTCCACCTCTGCAAATTAGACCACGTGCAGCCATAGACCGCTCTGACCAATGCACTTGACACAATCGTATTTCTACGTACGATCATCGTGGAAACATTGCAAAAGAATCGTTGAGAGTGTCCGGGATGGAACATTCGCATACGATAGTAAAGATCCGGTAAAACCCGACTGGGTGCACTATTATCATGCGCAGATCTACGAGATGATCAATTATTTAAATAACATGCGGGATCTTATAGACCTTGCCGATAAACGGCACAATCGAAGTATCCGGTGAAATCGATGGATTTTGTGGCAATCGAATTTGTGTCATTCGTTGCCATCATGAATGCGCAGCATCGGCGTAGCCATCTCTTGGTACTGATCTTACCACAAATGACACGAATCGAGTAAATCAGCGGAAAACACTTCGATCGTTAGACCGTGCCGCGTTTAAGGAAAGAGTTGTCCGGTTTCTACATATATGATTAAACGAGCGATATTTTTATTAGGACTTGTTGCAAATCACCAGTGAATGGTTACTATACCATATTAAAAACCGGTTCAAACATTTCAGAAATCGGGAAAGAATTGGTGGGTGGAAAAGTAAATGAATATCCGAACAAAATTTTTTGCCGTCATGGTCTCGCTTGTTCTGATTACAGGCATGGCCGCCATCCTGATTAGTAGAACCGTCTCAACAAGTATCATCGAAGACCAGGTCGGCAATAATTTGGAGACGACCGCACAATCAAGAGCGAACCGTATCGGAACGGTTTTGGGTGAGTATGATCAGGAGACTGCGCTGCTGTCAGTGGAAAGTGTTTTCAGGGACGTAGTAGATGAAAGCAAAAATCACACAAGAAGTACAGCGGCTGCCAACCTGAGAACAAGTAGTGCGATACAGGCGCATGACGCCATTTCAGGGATTGAGGTTATGGATATAAATGGTACTGTGGTTGTTTCCAGTCATGTGGATGCTAAAAGCGATGAAAATGTGAATAGACTCTTCTGGGTAGAGGATGGAAAAATTCGCGTTACAAATCCCAGTACCACGGTATTCACTGGCGAGGACATCATACGGGTAGCAACACCGATCCTGGTGGGTGGTGAATTCTCAGGAATTATCTTTGTAGATTTTGACGCAGAAAAAATGTTTAAAATAGCAACAGACCGGACAGGTCTTGAAGAGACCGGGGGTATATACATTCTGAACAGGGACGGCTACATGATAACCCCGCCCGGATATACTGGTAACACGCCTCCGAAACAAGATGTTGATCCTGAGCATTTTGGCTGCGCATCAGCAGCAGCATTATGCACGAATCATCGCGGTGTGACTGTCCTCCGGGCTTACGCACCCATACCTGCGATGGACTGGTGCCTGGTTGCAGAGATCGATAAAGCGGAGGCGTTCGCATCGGTCGTCAGACTGACTGCTACGATGTTTTTGGTCTTTATAGGTCTTTTACTCCTTGGCATATTGGTCTGCCTCCGAGTATCAAGAACGATAGCAGATCCGATTGTGAAGTTGCATCGTGGTACTGAAGAGATAATGAAAGGGAATCTGGATTACGAAGTCGGTATCGGAAC
>JAYEGI010000178.1:0-2641 GCA_034659035.1 Methanobacteriota archaeon | reverse complement strand
GATATCGGATCACAGAGCAATCCGAATTCGCAGGTTCAGCTGGCTGCACAGGTTGGCTATCCGCACAGAATATTTAACAAAGCTATTTCTGGTGAACCACCATCCAATGCGATGTACTGTGCCGTAGGCGCAGGCGTTGCCATGGTACTGATGAGTGAGTCGGTGATGAGTGCATCGCCGCTTATTGCAATCGCGATCGGCGCATTCGTTGCTGCGCTCTTAAACGGCGTCTTCTCTACCACTTCGTATCTGGGAAGAAACGCGAGTCAGACCCGGTTTAACCAGTACGTGTATCTTGATGTATTGCGTAACCAGATCCTTTCATTGATGGGACACGCATACATAACGACGTTCTGCATCGTTTTGATTTCGTACGTCATGTGGAATCAAGACCTGATCGGACACCCGTTCCCGTTTCCAGTAATCGCGCTGATCTGGGGACTCTGTGTCGGTGCGATCGGATCATCCACTGGTGACGTACACTACGGTGCGGAGAGAGAGTTCCAGGACTTCAAGTTTGGATCTGGACTGAACGCTGCCGATTCGGGTAACATCACCCGGTATGCAGAGGCAGGAATCAGGTCTTCGATGGACAACGCATGGTTCTGCTCGAAGTTCGGAGGACCTGTAACAGGCATTGCTTTCGGAATGACTGTGTTTCTGGACAACTGGCGATCAACAGCATTTGGCGGATGGATCTCAGTTGCTGTGGGAATAGCGATCGTTATTCTGCTGATCATCTATAATCGGAAGATCGAGACTTATGCCAGGAAGAAATACGGACCGTATCCGGAATATGCAGGAGACATAGAAGCATGACTGATATTATAACAATGCTTACGGTGAACTGGATCTATATCATCGGGATCATCATCGGTGGTATCTGCATCGCAGTCGGTGTTCACTTCGTTCCGGTCGGGGGCGCTCCTGCCGCTATGGCACAGGCAACCGGTATCGGAACAGGAACTGTGCAGCTTGCTGCGGGTTCAGGACTCACAGGACTGCTTGCTGCAGGATATATGTATATGACCCTGTCAGCAGCAGACAAACCCGGAATATCTGAGATCGTCCTGATATGCGCAACAGGCGCTGTTGGTGCGATGATCATGATCTCGGTAACGATGCTTGTCGGAAACTGGGTCTACATCTATGGTGTGGGCGTACCACCGGCATCAGCGAAGAAAGACTACGACCCGATCACTGGAGACCCGCAGGCGCCGTATGTTGCGCCGGGAACAGTCGGACAGGGCATGCCAACGGTATGTTTCGTGAGCGGCGCAATGGGGGGTCTTCTCGGAGGTCTCGGAGGATCACTCGTATACTGCATGTTGATGGGGGTGAATAGCGATCCCGCAATCTCAAGCATATTCGCGATAGGTGTCTTTCTGGTGAATGCGGTGTTACCATCATATAACATCCAGGGGACAATCGAGGGATTCCATGATCCGAAGTTTAAGCGAGTGCCAAAGGCAATACTTGCGTGCTTCATTGCATCGCTTCTCTGCGGAGTCATCGCAGTAATGATCCCGGGCGTAGGAGGTGCATGATATGTCAGAACCTACTGAAACCGCAAACCAGATTGATGCAAAGGGAATCGTTATAGGACTCGGTGGAATCTACATAGCTGGCATGTCAGGAATACCGTATCTCGCAGTCTTCGCGGGAATCGGTGCGATATTTGCAGCCAAGATGGGTGCTGATGCTGTGCGCAGGGTGTGCAGCTATGGTATCGGCACAGGTGTTCCATCGATTGGAATGCTTGCTCTTGGACTGGGTATCATCTCAGCGATGTTCGGGCTCGCATTCGGATGGATGTATGATGCAATCATAATCGGACCGATCATAGGTCTGGTGCTTGCGCTCGCGATCGGATTCGTCGTAGGATCGCTCGCAAACAAGATCATTAAATTAAACATCCCTGTAATGGAACGGTGCTTGACAGAGATTGCAGGCGCAGGTGTTCTCGTACTTACCGGGCTTTCAGTCATGATTGCAGGAAGCATGGACTTTGTGGTGATCATTGAGAAGGTTATTACAACCGGGTACATCGCACCAGTCTTTATTCTTGGTGCGCTCAGCATTCTGCATCCGTTCAACGCCAGTCTTGGACCTGACGAGACTCAGGACCGGACACTCATGCACGCATACTCATGCGGTGCGATTGCGATGGTTATAGGCGGAATCTGCTCGATCGCGGTCATTGATCCGGTTGCGGGGATAATCTCAACCGTCGTAGGACTTGTCATCTGGTATGTAACCTTCATGGGATTCGTAAAACTCGTGAAGCGCGACGCAGGTGCTGGCTATGTCGGAACAGGACTACTTCCACCGGGGGCGATGTAGATGGATGTCGCACGAATAGTACCTGAATTCCACATACTCCTTGACCCGATGTCAGGAGTCGTTGCCGAGGAGCGGGAGGATTTGATCATGTTCTCGCTTATTCCGATTCAGGCTCAACTGGACATACTCGAAGACGTTGCCGACGATCTGATGAACTCACTCGAACCGGGTAAAGAACTGTTAAACACTTATCCGGGACGAGAAGATACCGCCCCGATTGCAGGAGTGTATGCAAACCTATTCTACGGCCTCGTCATCGGACTCATAATCGCGTTCATGGCAGTGATGGCAATACTTG
>JAYEGI010000177.1:0-2687 GCA_034659035.1 Methanobacteriota archaeon | reverse complement strand
CTGCGTTCCTCCGCGCCCTCCGCGGTTATTTTTCTTGCCAGAAAGTACAGGATCGCAATCGGGAGACCAATCAACATACCTGAGTAGTTACGATAGAACCGAATATTCATTGGTCGATGGGGAGTTGACGTACACGGTTATGCGATCTCCTTCGAAGCCTACCTTGAGGTGGCACCAGTAGTTGTTCACAAGATCGCTTACGATATCGGAAGGCAGCGACTTTCTGCCCAGACGCACCAGTTCATCCTGCGGGATATCAAGGTCGCCATTCGCATCGTATAACCTGAAGACGAATATCTCCCCGGTCCACCTGCCATCGTTCTCTATGCCCACACCCGCTATATATGCGCCACCGTATGGGCGTGCCTCGCTCAGGATGATCGAATCCCTGCCAAGGACATAAGCATGGGCGGTAGAGCCTTCGGTTCCTGTGTCCATGAATGCGATATCAGCCTCTACCGTATAATCGGTCCAGTTGGAGGTCCCCCTCATCTGGGTGACCGGGTCGTAGCTATCAGGGGCAGGAGAGGTCGTCCGGAGGTAGTTGTTGCTGCCGGTGTGTATTTTCCAATTGCCTTTGGTCGGCGACCATACGGTGAGGGAAAAATCAGTATCCTCGAAATCGTCCTTGAATTCGTTGGTGATCTTGTTTTCAGGTTCTGCCCAGTACTCGCTCTCGTTTATGTTATCTACTACTCCTACACTGAGGTTATACGTGCCGAGGGGCAGATTGTTGAATTTTAATACGTAGTTTCCCGCGGAATGTTCGTCTGCTGCGAAAGGTTCTTCTAATGGAATTTTACTGCCTTCGCCCTCGAGATACGCGGAGAATCGGTCTTTCCAGAGTCCGGTCAGGTTTTTATCTGAAGAGCCGCCAGCGCGGCTGTTGTCGTAGTATGCTGACGTGTCTATTGATAGGGTTCCGTTGATCATGGTCAGATTGGCAGAGTTTATGGCTGCGGAGATGGTGGGGAAGTCGTGTCTGCGGTGGTAATGATCTGTCCAGAAGACGCCGTGGAACGGGTCTGAGATGTCGTATTTGAATGCTTCGACGCCGCCCGGGCACCAGACCGAGTTGTTCCCATCCAGTTCTAGACGGTATGCTGCTATCAGTTCATCATCCATCAGGGGTGAGAGTGTGTAATCGCTGCAGTTTGAACCTGATATGTCTGTGTCAAAAGTGTGCCAACAGTTCGCGATGCCGAGTTTGACGTGGTTGCCATCCCAGTTGTTCCGGAGGGAAGTGGGGAGAGTATGGAGGATTAACTCATCCCCTACACCATCACCATCATATGTCGTGTTTCCAAATGGGTAATACGCCATATCGTTCGTGTGAGTGCCTTCCGGAATCTCGCATGTACCATCTGATAAGTCACTCCAGAGATGTGTTCTGTGAATCTCATGCGTGTGAATATTACTCACATCCCAGTGGTCATAAGCCACTCTGTAAGGTCGCTCCCCACTATTTCGCACCCAGATGAATATCGGTTCATAATCGTAGTCGTGCCCTGGGACACAAAACTGACAGTCCCAGTATGCAAAATACTGTATCAAATACGCATCAAATTCCGCATCGGGGTCGTATCCCTTGACAACACGATAATAGACTGCATCAGGACAGTGGTCCACAAGCGAACCCCACAAATAGAACATTGGCTTGTAATCGCCGGCGACCTGATAAGCGGTTTTAGAGGTATCGGGGACCGGATCGTCACCAGTGCCAACCCAGAGATTTGGTTCTGCAAATCGCGAACGCTCATTTGTAAAAGTATTTCCTAGAGCCACCTCTTCTCCAAGTTTAAGCAGGTCCGCAGAAGGTGAATGTTTTGATGGTTCCCACCCTTCGGCGACACTTGACCGGGATACATTCAGCACCCCTGATATGCCTGTTGTGGTGTTCTTACTAAATGAAGATACTTTTAAACCTTTATTATTTTGAGAAACTATCGGTAATGATATATCCTTACTTCTCTCGTGGGATGCATCTACCGTCCTTTTCTCTGGTAATTTCAATCTTTCATTACCCTGAAGCACTTTTATTTCAAAAGATGCGTTTTCAATAGAGTTTTCTTGAGAGTCACTTTTTGAATTTTGCACGGTCTCTGTACCTATACTCATATTGCTATTCTCTGACAGCGCAATCCCTGCAAACACGATTAGTGCCATTGCCACGATCATTACTGCAGAGAGTGCTCGTATACGTTTTGGGTGTTTATCGGGAGTTTCTTTCCGTCGTCGCATTCGTCTTACCTCTTTTATTTTAATATTTTTATATATTATAATGCTGGTGCATTAATAACATTCCATTATCAGTAGAGTTAGGGAAATGAAGTAGCCTAAAACTGCAGTGATTATCGGAGTGATTATACGTAACAACAGTGATTTTTTTCTACTTATGTAATAACCAATATACATACTTATAGACGTTAATACCACGATAACTTTACCAGGAATCGAGAAGATTATATAACCGATAATATACATATATATATAAGTATATCGTTCAACTGAAGCATATGGATATCCAGACACCACAGTTCCGTAAAAAATGTGAAATAGTGGTATCCCAAACACAATAACCACCGGCGGTATTACCCACCATATCTTCTCGATCACGCCTTTACAGTTTAACATCTTCGTCTCCTTTTCCATCACAATTCTCTCTTCTCTCCGCGAAAAATTTTCTC
>JAYEGI010000176.1:0-2695 GCA_034659035.1 Methanobacteriota archaeon | reverse complement strand
GCAAATACAAATATGATTAGATGGGTGAAATCAGTGAAATCGGTGTTAATCTGTGGCTAAAATAATATCAGCCACAGATTAACGCAGATGGACACAGATTAGCTGTGTAAATGACTTTTCAGATCGGCAGTGCTCCCTTATTGCAGTTGTGATCGCGTAAGGCAATCCGACGTTCCCAGAAAATAATAAAAAGACTCTCGTATGTGGCTGATAATCCGGATAAAATACTTGATAGACTCAGATCAGCGGTTGTCGATGAAGTAGATGTGTGAGTAGAGCGGTGCTATGATTGGCAGGATGCTTTGCATTGTGGACGTTGATGAACTCCGGCGATGCGATGCATGGATGTGCCCACAGGCAACCGCGACTCAAAAATCAGTACCCATCTACAAACTAACCGGGAGCACAGCTAGACGTAGATCTTGGTGAACATGTAACGAGCATATATTATAGTATCACTTTTTCACCCACAGCCATCTGCGCGCTTTCCATGAGGTTGGATCGTGGCGGAATCTAATTAATTTTACTGATGCGTCAGCATCTCCGAAATAAAATTTATATGGAACTGAAATTCAGGCGCTCTCGATATTTTTGTGGATTACGGTGGGTTCGGAGATACTGTCAGAAACAAAAGATTGATAAAGGCCGCGACACCACTCTATATAACCCGCTTTAACTCAGCCTGGTAGAGTGCGCGGCTGTAGTATGATCATGTGCGAAAGCACACATTACCGCGCAGAGACCGCGATGTCCCCGGTTCGATTCCGGGAGGCGGGATTTTATGCCAGAAACAGACAGGATCGTTATCTGGCCCATCTATTTCGACAGCAGGTTATCAAGAAACGATGGGCGCAGGGTCTCGAGGCGAAGTGCTGTGAAGTCGCCGCGGCTCGATGAGATAGCAGAAGCAGCCAGAATGCTTAATCACGATTGCACGGTCGAAGAGAAGAAGGCACATCCTGCGGCATGGTGGGAGAAACAGGGACGGGTGCTCGTGAAGAAGACAGACACTCCGAAATCCTCGATCCTCCGTGAGGTTTGCTCGAAGATGAAGGAGCTGCGATCCACCAATTAAGTATTTTTAAGTTATCCACCCCCGACAGGCGGCGATTTTGACGTTTCCGGTAGGCTTACCAACCTGCGCACAGAGGAATACTTATAGGTTTCACACCCCATATATTCTTGATGATCGACCTGCACACCCACTCCATATTCAGCGACGGCGAACTGATACCGAGCGAACTCGTCCGCCGTGCAGTGGTGCATGGCTATTCTGCGATTGCGATCACTGATCACGTAGATTTTACGAACATCGAATTCGTGCTGGATGCGATGAAAAAGACTTCGTTTCTGGAGGCGGAATGGGGTATCAGAGTCCTGTCAGGAGTGGAACTGACGCATGTTCCGCCCGGAAAGATTGCGCGACTTGCAGGTAAAGCAAGGTCGCTTGGCGCAGATATCATCGTGGTACACGGCGAGACCACGTCAGAGCCCGTGGCCCCAGGCACGAATGCTGCCGCACTTCGGTCCGACATCGACATTCTGGCTCATCCCGGACTGATCACCCGCGATGACGTGGAATGCGCACGCGAAAATGGCGTACTTCTCGAGATCACGGCAAGATGCGGGCACAACCGGACGAACGGGCATGTTGCCAGGATTGCGTGCGAGATCGGATGTGATCTCGTCGTGAACACTGATGCACACGCACCAGACGATCTGATCACTGAAGAGATGGCGCTTACTGTGGCGAGGGGGGCGGGACTTACTGAGCGCGATTCCTGCGCCGCGGTCAGGACGAATCCGGGGCGTCTCGTTGATGCGAAGAGATGAGATCGGGCACTGTTCAGAAATCCAGTGATAGCTAAGTTTTCCAGTTCATCGCCCAACCTTTTTATTTCTGTTGCATCTAGTCAAAAGTCGTAAAATAAGCGATTTAGCAGAAACAAACGTATATTCGTAGCTATCCAGGATTGCAGCGCGTCGGCGATCGAGGAGATTCCGAAAATGGTACTTCATTCCATCACTAGAAGCATCCATGATCCTCCGGCTCACCCATGAGCATGAAAATGTGCTTCGGTTCTCTTACCCCCTCGCACTCAATTTTAGTATCGCGCAACAGATTTGGATGAGATGAACACACGAGGTCGTCGAATTTATGGCGGTTATAACCCCGTACTAGAAACTGACCCTGCAGCCGATGCACCCATGAATGTCGCCTTCCGAAAGGTTGAGCACGCGGAGCAAACTATAACTCCACAGGTCCGCTGCTGTGTTCATCTCGAGGTAGATATTGTGAAACCGATACTTGAAAGTTGCTGCGGCTTGGACGTTCACAGAGACCAGGTGACTGCTTGCATAGCATCAGGACCACTTGACAGGGCGAAAGAGAAACTAATCATGAAGGAGTTCTCTACAATGACTTATGGTTTGAGAGAACTATCTTCGTGGCTCAAAGAGCATGATGTCGGAACCGTAGCCATGGAAAAGCACTGGAGTTTTCTGGAAACCTATCTTCGGGCATCCTCGAAGATGATTTCGAGGTTCTTTTGGCGAATGCTGCCCGTGTCAAGAATGTTCCAGGATTAAAGACGGACAAGAAGGATGCTCGGTGGATTGCAAGATTGCTTCGCTATGGATTGGTACCGTCGAGTTTTATCCCGCCCAGGAACATCCGGGATCTGAGAGACCTTAC
>JAYEGI010000175.1:0-2695 GCA_034659035.1 Methanobacteriota archaeon | reverse complement strand
GGCATAATAAGTAGGTCACGCGGGGTTCGGATGTTCCGCAAGGGCAAACCGAACCCCAATGACTGCCCGAAGGCATAATCAAGTTGCGCCTTATGCTTACTTAAGGTTTTGGTTGTGCCTCTGGGGAGAGATAGAACACAAACCAAAAGGAGGTAAAGATAATATGAAACCGAAAGGAATACAGTTAAGCGCATTGCTGATGGCAATGCTGCTTATAGGAATGGCTTTTGTGCCCGCTGTGGGCGCACAGGCAGCGCAGGATGTGGGTGCGGCAACATCGATAGATTGCCCCTGCTCACAGGGTATAGGCATCGCCGATGATTCAGGTGCCAAGGTAGAGACGACAGAACTATCAGGAGTGAATCGGAATAAGGCGATAGCACAGGCGCTATCAGATAAAGGCGTCCTGAAGTTGAGAGAAGAACTGATAAAATCGGGGTATAAACCTTCGATTGAAAAAATCAGTACAACAAAAGCCGCTACGATAAATGAGAGTGGAACCATAACAACCACACTCGTAGCGATGCCATTCAGTGGTGCGGATGGGGACGTGACTGCGGTTATCACATTCGCTTCCAATGAGCTTGGAAGTGCTGCTGTAGCAGTTGTGATAAGCGACGGTATGCTTACGACGTTGGGCTACGATTCTATCAGCGGTGAAGTGCAGATACGAGGAATTGATTATTGTAGCTTCTGCATGTGGGCAGTTGGTGGTATATGCGCCTTTATCGCACACCAGGGTTGCGGTGCTGGATGCTTGTACATATGTACAAAAGTCCCCAATCCATTATGGGCTGCTATATGCTATGGCACTTGCTGGTTAACATGTGACTACATTGTAGCCTACGACAAATGTGGTAGTGGTGCGGCTATAATATGTGAGGAGGTGGGGTTATGTTAAAACCCCTCGTCACTTTTTTTATTTTCTTTGTGGCTTCGTTAGCTATTCGCGTCATAACGATGTCATATTATCCACAGTATACCGATTTTGCACATTTAGTTTCGTCGATTCTAATTGCAATGGGCATTGCATTTTCAACGACATCGATTACTACGCGATTTCATTCTATATTTCCCTCTATAATCTCACAAAAAAATCAGATTATTTTCACATTTATAATGATATTTCTGATATTTTACTATGGATATAAACCACAGGTGTGACTCTGCACAAATAGATATGTAGAATGAAATCATTTGAATAGATGTAAAAGGATGTGAACAACATGCTTAAAAAACTGGCAATCATAACCATCATCCTCTCAATCGTAGCAACGGGCTGCATAGATGAGATGACTGTTGAAGAAATAGCAAAACATGCTCAGGAGAAGTATGAAACCATGCATGACTTCAAAGCAACAATGATAGCTACAACGAACGTTCAGGGAGCAGAAGTAACGGGTGAAACAGAGATTTCAATCAAGAAACCGAACAAGTTCAGGAGCGAGGATAAAAAGCGAGGTGTGATAACAGTTTCCAACGGTGAAGTGATGTGGGTGTATGATGTCAAGAAGGGTGAAGCAACTATGACACCACTGGAAGGTTCTGGAGACCTGCCTTGACTATGGGCAGATCATCAAAGAGTTGCTGATGGACAACGATGCCACACTGCTTGGAGAGGAGAAGCTTTCTGGTATGCCCTGCTATGTCATTGAGGTGACTCCAAAGAAAGACACGTACATAACAGGTCAAAAGATCTGGATAGATAAAAAGTACTGGATCCCAATTAGAATCGAGACCGACTTTGAAGGTTTTAAATCAAGTGTGGAGTACACAAACGTTTCTTTCAACACCGGAATCGGCGATGGTGAGTTTGAGTTTTCGCCACCAATAGGGGTGAAACTAATAGAACCTGAAACAAAACTTCCTAATCAGGTTAGCATGGAAGATGCAAAGAACAATGTGAATTTTACAATTCTAAACCCCTCTTACACTGCTGGGTATGAATTCAATGGTGCAACTGTTTCTAAATCTGGATCTGTGGAGAGCATTTCCCTGATCTACACGAAAGGAAGGAAAAGAATGATGATAACTCAAACAACATCGCAGGAGAATCGCCCGTTACCAGATGCTGAAAGTGTTGGTATCGGGGAAACAGAAGGCGAATTTACAGATATCTTCGGTAACAAACTGCTCAGGTTTAGTTACGGTGAGATAAACGTCATGATTACGGGCACAATAAGCAAAGAAGAACTCTCAAAAGTAGCAGAGTCGATGGTTGCACAAAAAGCAACCGCAGCTTAGCACATACAACAGAAACGATAGCAGCAGTCCTGCTGGTTCTTGCAGCCGTTCTTATCAGCGGGTGCACCGAACAGATGTCTGCAGACCATATTCGTAAACATAAGAATATTAAAATTAAAGATAGTGAAAAATAAGCCATGTATTTTTAACCATAAACTGTCCCAACTGCTGTGCAACTTTCCATATTCGATAGAAGAGATATGTAATTATACATTTAAAAATAAAAAAATACTTCAAATGTGGATATATCACCCTCATTCAATGTTTTGAGGCGCAGCTTGCGCTATTTCACGCACACCCCAAAAGCGAATTTACGCTGCCCCACGTGGTGGAGGTTTTAGGCAGTTACAGATGGTGGCATCGACAACGTTCCGGAAAAATTCGATCAACTTCGATTTCGTTCCCCGAAATAACTCATTTAAGTGGATTACAAAAAAAAATATCGAGATTC
>JAYEGI010000174.1:0-11528 GCA_034659035.1 Methanobacteriota archaeon | reverse complement strand
TTCAAGCACATAGCTTTAATCACGGTCGAGTGGGGTATATTGTGATCCCGATTTTTTGGTATGGCGGAATCTATTGTGTCAGCAATATCAAGTTCGTCGAATATTCCAGCAACAAGTCCAAGGTGTGCAAGCGATGTGGTTGTTATCTCCATGCGGCTAATCATCCCCTCACAGGATATTACTGGTTAAATAGGTAGGGTGGGTTAAAATGTTTGGGGTTTGGGATTTGCCTGAAGACTGTAAGTTACAGTATAAAAATAATATTTTTTGGATACCTAAAAACGCTATCAGTAAAAATGATCTGGGATTAACATGTACGTGCGGAATGTCAGATTAACGCAGGTGAACACAGATTGAGGGTTATCTGTTCAGTAGGATTTATCCGAAAAATCCCGCAAGATGCCCAATCCTATTCGAATCCATGTATAAGTGAGGCACTGCCTGAAAAAGAGATAACTATGCATCCACAGATGACGGTGAATTCCGCGAATCTCAAACCCAGAACGATTCGCCAAGTAATATCGCGACAGGCAACCCTGCAGTCTTTGCAAGTGTCCATGCGCCCGGAATTACCCGGTCAACCTCAGAAGGGGCAGGCGAGTACCGCGGTATTCCAAGATTATCGAGCAGCCCCGGCGTTAGCTGCCCCATCGGCACCTGCGCTGATATCTGCTCGTCGAGATCGCCCCTGTGGCTGAGGACCATAAGCAAAGGCATCCTGTAGAGCAGACTCAACGATGCGAGCGCATTGATGCTGTTTCCAAGACCCGAGTTCTGCATAACAATTGCAGGGTTCGCGCCTCCAAGGTATGCGCCAGCGCATATCCCAACGCCTTCTTCTTCTCTTGTTACTGGGATGTGCACAATCTCAGGGTCCGATTCAAGCAGATCGAGCAGACCTCCTAAATTGACGCAGGGAACACTCGTTATGAAATCGATCCCTGCTTTTTTAAGAGCGCTGCAGGCTTTCATTGAAATCATCTTTATCTTCCTCATGTACGGTTCGAATTTCTGACAATGTCGCTTCTTCTGTTGTGGTCAAATCAATCCCATACGAGCGGTAAACGTCACCAGATTTAACCACGGAGAACGGAGAACACAGAATTTTTAAATCGATCCTCTACACCCTCCGAGGTGCTAAATCACTTGATTTTCAGACCGTGCCGGATTTCTACCATCTCGCATGCAACCTTGATCAACCTGAGCCACGTGTTCAGTGCGGCACGCAGAGCAGTAACATCTTCGGCATCCACGATGATGTGCAACATTCCGCCACCGTCCACCGACAGCGCTGCCCGGCTCCTTGAAAACTCTTCCAGGGTCTCCGGAAGCAGCGCATAGTATATCGTGGACGCGTCATCGCCAAAATCGAAACTAAACTCTGCTCTGTCCATTCTCCCTTTTACTTAATTTGTTTAAAAAAATTACTCGGCAAGAACCTGCTTGATCCGCACAGGTCGTTCCTTCACAAGGATACGGTGCCCACAGTAGGGGCACCTGACACCGCGGTATTCATAGTCGATCTCGACAGGTTGCTTGCAGTTGACGCACCGGTAGCCCATCAGACCTCCATCGCCGCGTCTCGCGCTTTCTGCTCGATAGCACGCTTCACAGACCGTGAAACAGTCTTCCCGATCGACGTACTCGGAAGATACGTGCCGCCTGCGAATGTGTGCCCGCATTTTTTGCACTTCCAGATTCCGGTGCCGATGCGGCGCACAGACGAAAACCCGCACTGGGTGCATTTATGCTTCTCATGACTCTTCTCTTCTATATCAGCAACACGCTTTCTAATGTTCCTGCCATACCGCACACCGAATCGGCCTGCGGACCT
This sequence comes from Methanobacteriota archaeon, assembly GCA_034659035.1. GTDB lineage: Archaea > Halobacteriota > Methanosarcinia > Methanosarcinales > Methanogasteraceae > Methanogaster_A. The sequence goes on along the minus strand of JAYEGI010000174.1, from coordinate 9,694 downwards.
CGTTTTCCATCCTTTAGTATGTTTTACCATTTACTTATACCTCTATAAGTCCGACTGAAGCGTAGCGGAATGTCGGACATTTTTACTCGATTTTTTTGTAAAAAAATCGTCCGACTGAAGCGTAGCGGAATGTCGGACATTTTTACTCGATTTTTTTGTAAAAAAATCGTCCGACTGAAGCGTAGCGGAATGTCGGACATTTTTACTCGATTTTTCGTAAAAAATCGTTTATACCTCCAGAAATTTTTCCCGTATTTTGGCTGCCGCAATCCCTGCCATATCGAACACTCTCATAACCTGCTCGATGGTGAGCGGCTCTATACCACTCTTCTGCATCCCGGAGATACTACCATCAGAGTTGGTGATGACTGTGTACACGGTTCCTGCCAGCTTCCCTTCATCAAGCGATGGATCGAGAAGCAGTTCTCCGCCAAACTCAATTGCAGTGACTGCAACAGGAATATCCCTTACCGGAAGCGGCGAATCCTCTCCGAGACCATATCTTTCCGCGGGCAGTGTTGTGCTGAGCAGTGCTGCGATGCTGCCAATGGATGCTGCATCGATGATGTTGCCGCCGTTATTCAACACATGGATGTCGATGAATATGATCCAGACTTTCTCGCCCTCGATCATGCAGAGCTTTTCGAGATCGACCGCTTTTGACTCCCGGATACCGCGATCCACGACTCTTGCAATCTCTATCGCACCTTCTCTCGGAGGACCTGCCTCGTATTCGGGAGATGCCATCGGGATCAGTTCGGTATTGGTGATGATCACACCCACGTCCGGCGTGTCCGGAAACGGCTCACCCGGCTGGATCTTTACGCCGACTAAGATCTGCGTATCCCCAAGTGTCACAAGAGCAGAACCTTCTGCCATCCCTGCAACACCAGTCTCGATGGATATGTCCCGAAATTCATCGAATGCACGTCCATCAGCCCGCTCACCCTTGAGTACCAGATTAAAGAGGTAATCACGGTGGATCTCTGCCATCACATCGTCACTCATCTGCATCACCTATCTGTGCTTGGGGTATGGCGTCTTCCCCGTTCTCGGCATATTCTCCACTGTACTTCTCTATAAGTGCTTGACGTTGTAACTTGTATATCTTATCGCATCCCATTTTAGCCAGTTTGAGCGCCTCGTAAAATTCATCTCTTGTCAGGTTTCCGTCCATCTGAAGGTGCGTGATCTTCCCGCCGGCGGTCATGGCGACCGGCACATCTGCCTCTCCGAAGTTATCCTCCTCTTTCATCAGATCAAGCACGATCTCACCGTCTACCTTCCCAACAGCACATGCACTGACAAGACCTCTCATCGGGATGCCTGCATCCGCAAGCGCCAGTGATGCCGCATTGATGCCAGCGGTTCTTGTACCGGCATCCGCCTGCAACACCTCTATGAATATATCGATCGCGGTCTTCGGAAAAAACTTTGTGAATACAACGTATTCGAATGCGTCCCTGCCCACCTTTGAGATCTCTATACTTCTTCTGCTATGACCCGGTCTTATCCGGTCATCCACCGAGAATGCCGCCATATTATATCTGTACTGCACGACCGCTTTGGTCATATTCTGCCTGTGCCTCGGATGGAGTTCTCTTGGACCATACACCGCGGCCATGATCTTATTACGTCCCCATTCAAGGTAGCAGGACCCATCAGCCCGATCAAGTGGGCTGAGCTTTATTTTTACCGATCGCAGCTCGTCAACACGCCGTCCATCGAGCCGCTTTCCATCCACAATAAAATGTTCTGGTTTTTCACTCATTATTACTCCTCATTTCAACTTTCACACACTTTACCATACCTCGTCTTCTCCTTTGCTTTTAAGAATGCCTGCACACGCTCGGTCAGTCCTGGTGTGTGCGCATTGTCTTCGATATATTTGACCGTCTGGATTGCCAGATCGATGCAATCATCGCTTCCGTTGATCCATATCCTACCGTTCTGCCCGACAAACATATTACACCCTATCTCGCTCTTCAGCAGCCGGATCATCGAGCCGTTACGACCGATCACCCGCGGCATCTTTGTCGGATTGATCGTAACGATGCGACCATTGGATAGAACCCTGAGTTCCTTCTCCCGAAGTGTAAGTTCTACTTTCATGCCGGCATCAACAGACGCGACCATCGTTAGTATACAGTCCCCTACCTTGAGATACCTGCTCATGTTTTCGGAATCAATCCGCCGCGGATATTGGGATATGTGCAACAACCCCTCATACGGCGAGTTGATGTCAACGATCCAGTTTGAATATACAACCTCTGTGATAATCCCTATCACCCGGTCGCTGGAGTGTGGAATGTACTTGCCTGAGAGCGGGATCACACTGATATACCGTTCTCCTACGTTCAAGAGTCCGTAGACCGAGGAACGCACCTTGTCACCATGCACGTACGTGCCGCTGCCCGACATCTTTATGTTGTCAGATACCACGTCCCCTGGAATCACAATATTTCTTTCCATCTCATTAACCTGATCTATTTCAAAAGTTTGGTCTCCGCGCCGCCCTTTGAGAGGCGGTTCACGAGACCGTAAAAATCAAGTTGGATTCCTGCAGGAATCTTGACAACACCGATCCACGACCCGTCAGCTTGCCATTCATCTCTTACCAGTTCGCCAAACCCTACTATATCTCCATACGATTTTGCAGCGTAATCTGCCGGAATCCTGACAACTACCTCTACGGTATCGAACCTGATCGGGATGATCGGACGTATTGCATCCATCGTCTTGTTGACCAGTTCATCGATGCCTTTCATTGGATCGATATTGATGCCTGCTTCCTCCATCGCCTTCTCAATCCTCGAGACCGGATGCGGTGCCTTCGTCTGCGGATTAAACGCGCCCTGTGCAATGATACTTACCACCTGCTTGCGCTTGTCCTCGATGATCTGCTTCCGTTGCTCCTTCGTGAGATGCAGTTCTCCATGCTTCACGATATGCTCGGCGATCACAAAAATGTCGGTCGTCTCGAATGTTCCTTCCACGCTCTCCTTGCTCGGGTGATCGCCGCGGCTTGCATTCTCAAAGACATCCTCAACAGCAAGCATAGCGGCCATATCCACATCCTCGCCCTTGCGAAGCGACAGTGCAAGTTCGGGATCGACCATCACTTCAAAATGCTTGTCGCCACGTTTCAACCGTGCCGTTATCGCGTTATCAAGCGTAACCATGGCTACTCACTGTTATCCCCACTATCGACCTCGCTCTTCGGTTCAGTCTCCTTAAACTCCTCAACGATCTTATCGACATATCCGGAAAGCTTATCCTCTTCGAGTTTCTTGAACTGCCGGTCCGCGAGAGCTACAAGCCCGACCTCGATCGTGCTCACATCGAATGTGGTATCCGAGACCTGATATAATGCTCTCAGTCCAAGGCGGATTGCACCTTCCATATCAAGGTCTTCTGTATACTCACTCTCGAATATCTCCATAACCTTTGGTCTACCGGCACCGATGGCAGTCGCCTTGTATTCAAGCAGCGCACCGCTCGGATCGGTCTCGAATAACCTTGCACGGTGATCATCCACGCCCGCAATCAAAAGAGCGGTTCCGTAAGGGCGCACACCGCCAAATTGGGTATACGTCTGCTTGTGGTCGCAGACTTTCTTTGCAAGGACCTCTATCCCGATCGGCTCGTCATAGTATACTCTGTTAACCTGCGACTCAACACGCGCACGGTCGATCAGTGCACGCGCATCTGCAACCAGTCCTGACGTCGCTGCACCGATATGCTGATCGATCTGAAAAATCTTTTCGATCGATTCGGACACGAGTAAATGGCTCGCAACCCGCTTATCCACCAGTAGCACAACACCGTCATCTGTTTTAATACCTATCGCAGTTGTGCCCCGCTTCACTGCCTCCCTCGCATATTCTACCTGAAAAAGTCTCCCGTCCGGGCTAAACACGGTTATTGCACGATCATACCCCATTTGGGGTGCCATTTGCATTATTGATCATCTCCTTTCTTTACGTTTACTACATGATGAATTATGTGTGTGCGTATAAAAGGTTTTTCTGGTATAATGCTGGTCACGTCACAATTGTGGGAATCGATCTCTTGAACGGGACAATCGATAATCTATAAAATCAATATATTTTGTGCCTGCTCGAGTAACTTGTGGATAAAATCAGTGTAACTTGTATATACGTGAGTGCAAATAATATTAGTTATCTGCTGTCAATATAGATTAAATATATATCTACTAAAATAATATTATTCTACACGAGTATTAAGATAAAACTCCGGAAGTGTAGCAAGACGAGCTTGTGCATCACCGCTCAAATCGCCCGGATATACAATCTGAAAGAATGACCTGCGAATTGCGCTTGAAGCGATGGGAGCCGATGCCCGGGATCGGCGTGATCATCGTATAATGCCCAGGCGGGGATATCTGATATCCGGTCAGTGCAGAGAGGGATAGTCTATAACTCGATTCGCCCGGCTGCGGCTTGTATGATCATGAGTGCGCCCGGGGATGTGACGCGTTCAATCGCCGCTGACATCGGCTGCGTCGTCGTGTGCGCCGGTGGCTGCGATTTGGAGTGGCCAGAATCGCCGATAGACATCGGGTGTCGCCGATGCCACATAGATTTATGTCCAACATCATGGATTCCACACCTCTGTGAAATCGACGCGTTCAAAATCCGAATCATTCGTCGCGATGTGCTTGATCCTCAATCGTTCCATGACTGCTACGTGATATGAATCGGTGGTTATCAGTCCGAATTCAGATCCCAAATCCACTGATCTGTTGAAATCATCGACCCGCACATCTTCAACCCTCATTCCACAGAGCGTACCAATATACTCTCTAAATTCCTCGACAATCCCATAACACGTTTTGATGAACTTTCGGTCCTTCAATTCATCATGTATCTTCCAAAATCGATCAGTATCTAATAATTCCCCGGCTTTTGCGATTAACAATTTGTAAGAGACCTCATTAAGTACCGCAGGTGTTGTAATTGCCTTGATTTCCATATACTCTACCCGTTCAAGAAAATCGATGCATGCACGCCCATATATCGGTTCACTCTGGGATACATAGATAAAAATATTTGCATCAATAAATATACTTTCAGATAGATTAAAATCGTCGAGTTTCATGAGAGTCCATCAATCCTCCAGCAGATGCATATTGTATGCTTCATCGAGTTGTTTCACTGATAGCGGGGATTTCTGCGAGCGCCCTGCGAATCGTCTGGTGTTGCTTGTGGATTGCAAGATTACGGTATGTCCTATGATGTGTATTTGTGGAGTTCCGTCAATTCCCGCCTCCGTTAGTATGCTCGTTGGGATAAGAATTCCTTCTGGTTTACGGGTTGTGGTTTGCATATTCATGACTCTGATTGCTGTTTGCAATTGTTATATTTCTATTGTGCCGACTGCCGCCTGCAGGATCATGAGCGCGTCGAGGGATGTGACGCGTCCGTCGCCGCTGACATCGGCTGCGTCGTCGTGTGCGCCGCTGGCTGCGATCCGGAGCGCGATCGCGGCGTCCGCGGGGGTGACGTTACCATCGTGGTTGAGGTCGCCTTTCTTGCTCATTGTCAGGCTCGGACCGCCGTCATCCACGATCACGCCGTCTTCTGTCAGGTCATCATCGCCGATACCGCCATCTGTTAACGTTATGACGATGATCCGATCCCCATCGTTGTCGCTGACCGGAACCTGATACCAGTGAGGTGTGTTGTCATCCGATGTTGGTCCATACTTCCAGTATTCTGTACCTGCTGGCACGTTTTCAGGGAATGCCAGCGGGATGTTGACGCTCTCTCCGCTGGAGATGCCTGTGATAGTGAAACTGAAGAATCCATAGACTGGATTCAGACTGTCAGGTACTTCAGGCATCGCATCCGGGGGGATTGCAACAAGATCTTCAATTGTGCCAGCGCTGCTGTCGAGATAGACCTCGCCCTTGCCTGTTGCAGACTCGACTGGTGTACCGGATGGCGTTGCTGAGAAGGTGTATTCGGTGAAATTCCCACCCAAAATCTCGCCGGTCTCATCATACTCGTACCAGCAGTTCCATCGGTAACTTCCTGAATCGCCTCCTGTGAACTCATAGATGTTCCACAGCCAGTCATTTGTGGTTGCGTTCCAGACACCGTAGTAAAGCGGGACTTTTGTGTCTGAGAATAGCAGTTCGTCGTTTCCAGGGTCGAAGTCTGGTTTATCATAATGCGCGTACCGGCAGGTTCCATCTGGCATGGTCATTGTGATGTATGTCTTTACGGTATGACTGGTACCGGTGGCGGTTTTTAGTTTGCCGTATAGTGTATCTCCTACTCTGAAACTGGTGGCTCTCTCTGTTGCGACTCCTGCGGTTGTGGTTTTATTGAAGTACAGATCGAGATCGATCGGGGGATCGGTTTCAACTACATAGGTGGGTTTTGATCCGATTTTCAGATGTATCGGGCTTGGGTCTGTTGAGAAGTTGGCGGTTCCTAGAACGTCTACTGTGAATGTTTGTGGCGATTCGGGGGATGCTGTGCAGTCGTAGTTGGTGACCGCACCGGAATCAGCATCGTCGATATACCACAGCACCGTTACTTTCTTTCCTGAATTATTAAAGACTCGTTGGTAGGTCGTTTTTCCGGGTTCTACGGATATGTCCTTGTTTTCTGCTTCGGATGGGGTTGTGCCGTGCAATGTGCTCACAACAGTATCGATCACCTGAATGGACTCTCTTGGTGTGATCGTCTCTTCCTCACCAACACATGTGACATCGTGCTCGCCTTTGAGACTGTAGATTAGGGGCATCTCGATTTTGTTTGCAAACATCAGTGTCAACAGTCTGGCAAAAGCACCAGTCGTGGAATCAGGCGAACCTATTTCAGTGAGCGGGAAAAACTCAGTAATCCAGATTGGCTTATCTCTACTTTCGTACTTTTGGATCACATCTTCGACTTTTTTGATATTTTCGTCAAATTCCGCATTTGGTTTTGCGTAATAATGGATGGCTACTTTGTCCATATAAAAATTATTATTCTTGTTGCCACCATTTTTTGTTATGTTGTCGTACATTGCATTAAAGTACATAGTGTTGAATTCTTGCCCATCATTGCCATAGAGGTCGCTTCCCATGCCAAGACCGGCACCCATGACAATTGCGTCTTTGTTTGCAGATTTTGCTGCGTTGTAGGCAGGAATGAGTCTCTTCTCAACGTAATCCTTCGGAGGGATGTGATCGTGATTCGAGTTTGCGGTCATATTACCGTAATCTACCTCGTTACCCACCTCGAAATATCTGACCGGTCTTATCAGTCCGGGCATGTCATTTACCCCGTCCCCATCATAGCGCTCAACTATATGGTACACATAATCAGAGTACTGATCGGCGGTTATCGCATTGGACGATGATATGTTATTATTATCCTGATTCAACACCATTAATAGTTCAGGAGAGTCTTCGTCCTGATATAGTCTAACCAGATTGTCATATCCTGACTGGTATGTCACCTCTCTGCCGCAGATCGTTTTTAGGTCGTAGGGGTAGTCCCAGTTTGCGTGATCCCATTCTGATCCGGTCAGATCGCTGGTTTCAAGATCATACCACCATGCACCATCACGGACGATTCCGAAGTTTTTAATCTTCTCTTTGTATGCGGGGAAGTCCTCTACCCATCTATACCAGTGGGTGTTGATGCCGAGCCGGGAGCGGGTTATTTCAAGGGGGGTGGCGCCTGATGCATCCATGTGCAGGATCACAAGACCGTTAGTATAATCGGCTATGTACGCATAGTCACCTGATACAGCAACACCCCGTGCAGATCCTGCTGTGTCGTAACTTCCTGCAAGCGATGGTGCTGATTTGTCGGTGACATCTACGATCACAAGACCGTTATCCCAATCGGCTACGTACGCGTAGTCGCCTGAGAGAGCAACACCATACGCCCATCCTGCTGTGTCGTAACTTCCTGCAAGCGATGGTGCTGATTTGTCGGTGACATCCACGATCACAAGACCATTGTTACAATCGGCTACGTACACATAGTCACCTGATACAGCAACACCCTGTGTATAAAATCCTGCTGTGCCGTAACTTCCTGCAAGTGTTGGTGCTGATTTGCTGCTGACATCCACGATCACAAGACCATTCGAACCATCGGCTACGTACGCATAGTCACCTGATACAGCAACACCCCGTGCATCAAATTCTGTTGTGTCGTAACTTCCTGCAAGTGTTGGTGCTGATTTGCTGCTGACATCCACGATCACAAGACCATTGTTACAATCGGCTACGTACACATAGTCACCTGATACAGCAACACCCTGTGTATAAAATCCTGCTGTGCCGTAACTTCCTGCAAGTGTTGGTGCTGATTTGCTGCTGACATCCACTATCACAAGACCATTGTTACAATCGGCTACGTACGCATAGTCACCTGATATAGCAACACTCAGTGTATACCATCCTGCTGTGTCGTAACTTCCTGCAAGCGATGGTGCTGATTTGCTGCTGACATCCACGATCACAAGACCGCTATAATAATCCGCCACGTACGCATAGTCACCTGATACAGCAACACCATACGCAGATCCTGCTGTGTCGTAACTTCCTGCAAGCGTTGGTGCTGATTTGCTGCTGACATCCACTATCACAAGACCATTCGAACCATCGGCTATGTACGCATAGTCACCTGATACAGCAACACCCCGTGCAGGTCCTATGTCGTAACTTCCTGTAAGCGTTGGTGCTGCTTTGTCGGTGATATCCAAGATCATAAGACTGTTATCCCAATCGGCTACGTACGCATAGTCACCTGATATAGCAACACTCAGTGTAGACCATCCTGCTGTGTCGTAACTTCCTGCAAGCGATGGTGCTGATTTGCTGCTGACATCCACTATCACAAGACCATTGTTAAAATCGGCTACGTACGCATAGTCACCTGATACAGCAACATCCCATGCAGATCCTGCTGTGTCGTAACTTCCTGCAAGCGATGGTGCTGATTTGTCGGTGACATCTACGATCACAAGACCATTGTTACAATCGGCTACGTACACATAGTCACCGGATACAGCAACACCCCGTGCATGTCCTTCAGTGTTGTAACTTCCTGCAAGCATCGGTGCTACTTTGTCGGCGATATCCACGATCACAAGACCATTCCGCCCCTCGGCTACGTACGCATAGTCACCTGATATAGTAACACCACGAACAACGCCAGAGGTCACAACCCGTCCTAATTCTACAGGCGAATCCGGGCTGCTCACATCGAGCACAACAAGATCCTGCCCCTGCCCAATGTAAGCATAATTCCCAGATACTGCAACATCGTACGTCACGCCCCCGAAGCGCCCTTCAAACGTCACATCCACCCCATCCGCCGCGCCCACCCCCGCGCTCGCCACGCACACCGCAGCGGCGATGAGCAGCAGCAATATCCTGCTGCCGGTCATGCCGCCACCTCCGCCTGCATGCCCACATAACCCGCGCCGCCATCATCATCCACCATCCACATCGCGCCCGCCGCCGCACCTGCGCACGCAAGCACCAGCAGCACCGCGAGCACGCCCGCGCAGACGAGATACTCTTTGTTCATTCTCATTTCTCTTCACCTGCCCTAATCTCACCAATAACCACTTCTCCTGTCGAATAGTTCAATCCAACCTCCATTCCTCGCAACAAAGCGGTTCCAAGCAATGCATCCGCGGATTTTGTCAGCACAAC
>JAYEGI010000173.1:0-34513 GCA_034659035.1 Methanobacteriota archaeon | reverse complement strand
CCAAGATTTACGTGAGCCTCTCCATAATTTGGATCTATTCTTATCGCTTCTCTGTACTCTTTTTCTGCTTCATCGTACCGTCCCTGATCTTTCAACAGATTCCCAAGATTATTACGAGCTGCTGCATCATCTGGATCTATCCTTATCGCTTCTTTATAATATTCTATAGCTTCGTTATACTCTCTTTTGAACGCATAAAAATCTCCGAATCTCTTATAATCGATCGACATCCCCATATCATCATTTAGTTTCCTTCTAACTTCCAATGTCTTCTCAAAATATACTTTACCGCTTTCAAAGTCCTGTAACTTAAGATAAGAGATCGCAAGGCTCATATACAATTCCGCCCTCTTATAATCCTCTTTTATAATCTCCAGCAAATAATTATCAGCCTTTATCCGCCCTCTTATTTCATCTTCGCTTTCCTTTCCAAAGATTGGTAAATCATAATGGACATGTTCTTCTGCAGCTACAGATTGTTCTGATAAAATCGGGAGAAAGTCCCCCAGCATTTCCTTCTTCTCTGTAATATCATAAATCCTGCTCCGAAATCTCCACAAATCAGGTGCATACCTTGTTATCTCAGTTATCTCATATTCACTCCCGAATATCACGACAGGGCGCTTAATCTCATAAAAAAGATCGCGATGGAGATTCAAATATCCCAGTATCCATGGAAACTGACTACGGAGACCTTCCACAAAATATACCGTATCTTCACTGGTTTCTTCCCAGTTCGATAAGACTTCCAGCAGGTTGATATTTCCATTCAAATGTATTTTGTTAACGTGCAGATCATAAGATTCCACCTGCTCCACAAACTCTTCCGAATTAGCTGCTATGGCGAAAATTAAACAATTTCTACCTTTCGCCAGCCTTAATTCATTCAAGAATTCCTTTAATTGCCGGGCGTACATCATACCAGATACTATAATTCGAATACTCCAGAATTACAAGATTATACGTATGTGTTTAGCTCACTAAATCGACATCGGTAGGCGGTGTAATTTCGTATATTTTTCGATTTTTGATAATGGCTACAATTTCCAGATTCAAAAACGATAACAAGCGGAATACCCTGAGAACTCTTGTTTTATGTCGATTTTGGTCTATTATAGCTCTTGATAGCGAATCTGGTAGCTAAACACATACGATTATACAAAAGATCCCGGAATGTCTCCTCATCACTCTTTCCATATTCACTCTTGTTATGTTCACTCTTTATCCTGCGTAATATCTCAAAATGTTCTGCCACCAAGCATCTGAGATAGTCATTCCTGATATCAGATATAATTCTCTCAACATCCTCCGCCTCTATGCTTTCCCTTTCTTCTCCAGACGCTACATTAGCTGAATTGCGAATTATCCTTATGAAATCCTGTAAAATTCCGCCCGAGCTTTTTATGGCGAGATCAAGTGCATCATCTGATATCAGACTCCTGTCCATCCGATTCAACGCTATTTTTTCCAGAAACGCATAGTTATCCTCATTCAGCGTACCATCCTTCTCAAACACCTTTATGTTTGGCAGGATCTGGTGGTCATCAAAGTATCGGCTCACATGCTGAAACTTGTTTGAGAACGGGATCGTTATCGGAACCGTATATATTATCTTGCATTTGGGCTGGATCAGTGCGGTAGCGTACCCAAAGAATAATTCTTCAGCCTGTTTCGGGGCTATCTTATCCAGATCATCGACCACGACAAGTATTCTCTCACCAAGTCCTTCGTCACTCTCGGCAGCGAATATGATCCTGTTGATGTTATCAATCAGATCGCTGATTCTCGGTTCGATTGTCCGCCTCATGATATCTTTCGTCGTTGATTGACTCTTGATCTTTGTCATCAATCGAACCATGGCACTAAAACCAACCCCAAGCTCCAATCCATCTTGCTCTTCATTGACCAACTCCACAATGCGCTCAGACCAGTTATCGAGTCCCTTCTTCAAATTCTCGTTCAATTCGATCTCTTCTGTCACGATCTCGTATATCCCGGACCCGATGGCTAACAGTACATCGGCATACTTCACATCCATCATGTCCAGCCGATCGTCTATCGAGAATGGTACAATGAAAAAAATCATTTTCCAACTCCTCTATAAGCCGGTTTAGCTCAGTAGTCTTTCCATTCCCCCTCGTGCCGGTGAAAAGTATCTTTGATGGCTTCGGGGTGCTCCTGATGGCACGTATTATATTATCTATCGGACTCTCTCTTTCCACACAATATTCCTTCAGTTTCTCGTCCTTTAATGGCTCTTGGGGATCAAATATTTCATAGACTTCTGAAAGATTGCTTGCTTTCATCCGTATCCACCTCGTTGTTCATCTCGGGCACCGGCATCATCTCATATATGTCGGTAAGAAATTTACCTTCTTCAACTATTTCACGATTTTGCCATAACACTAAAGTTGTGTTTGGGGCGGGCATACAAATAATTAACCGAGACGGTAACGGCTTATGAGGTTGTGTCGCTGCAGGAGATTGTACGAACGTGTTTTTTTGGAAGTACGGCTGAAACCAATATAGATAGCTTTGCCGCAAGCAATCGCGAATGCCGGGAATGTCAAAACACCAGAACAATTCAGCGACACCCGACCTCAGAAGCTTTTATACAATATCAGATCGAACAACCGACCGGATGCTCGATCTATACCACCTCCTGTTCGCAGAATTCGGACCTCAGTACTGGTGGCCCGCGGAAACCGAGTTCGAGGTGATTGTGGGTGCGCTTCTGACCCAGCAGACCCGGTGGGAGAGTGTCGAGAAGGCGATTATGAACCTGAAGGAGCGGTCGTTGCTGACGCCATCGGCTCTTGCAGACGCGGATCAGAGCATAATCGAGGAATGTATCCGGTGTACCGGATTTTACAGGCAGAAGGCAGAGCGGTTGCAGTTGTTATCGCAGTATTTCGATCATAACGGGGTAACCGGGATCCTCGAACTACCGGTCGATGAACTCAGAAGGGAACTTCTATCATTAAAAGGGGTCGGACCCGAGACTGCTGACAGCATCATCCTGTATGCTGCGCACAAGCCAATCTTTGTGATCGATGCATACACAAAAAGGATCTGCGAGTGCATCGGAGTTACAGGCGGGTACGAGATACTGCAAAGGCACTTCGAAGACTCGCTACCACGGGACACGCATCTCTATCAGGAGTTTCATGCACTGATCGTTCTGTACGGAAAACAATACTGCACACGGAAGCGGTGCGACGAGTGCATCATCGCGAGAGTATAGCAGTACGCCCGCGTACATCCTCTACATTAAATCCGGTTCTCGATGCAACCACGCTTGCGGTCTCGGTTGCGTTTTCCGGGGAATTTCGAAGGATCCTTATCTTGATCTCACTCTTTCCCTTCATCTGCTCCTTGATCTCGCTTACGATTTGATCTGTAACTCCACTTTTCCCGATGTTGAGTAGCGGTTTCATGGTCAATGGTTTCACGCCTCTATTCATATCAGTTTCCCGATCTTCTCTGTGGCTTTCACCATCTCCACAAGAACCAGACCAAGTCCTGCTTCCGGTGCCGTCATCACCACAAGGAGCGCCTTTTGACCTGCGCCCATACATATCAGCTTCCCGTCGTCGGATTCCACGATCACACGGTTCGGGATGCCTTTGTTAAGTTCGGTTGTCGCGGTCTCTGCCGCACCGAGCATCGTTGCTGACATCGCAACAAACGCCTCAGGATCTCCCATGTTGTGCATATCCGCGTTCATGAGAAGACCGTCCCTCGTTGCAACCGCGCTTGCCTCAACGTCACCAATCTTCCCGAGATCAGCGAGTACTTTTCCAAGCATCTCCGATGTCGATGATGCCGGCATTTTACCCCACCTCCATAACCATATCGATCAATGTCTCAAACGCCTCGAATACACCTTTTCCAGTGGCTGCGACCGCTGGCATTACCAAAACAGTCTCTGGCATATCGAGCTTGCCCCCGATATTTTCCGGCGTAAGCGCGCCGTCACAGTCCTGCTTGTTTGCGACGATCACAACCGGCAGTCCAAACGACCTGGTGATCTCGAGCATCTGCTTGCCGCGTGCGAAGTCCTCGGCTCTGGTCGCGTCCAGAACCAGGAAGACACCCATCGCCTCACCACTGAGCAGTTTTATGATCGGATCGAACCGCTCCTGACCCGGAGTTCCGAATATATCGGCGGCAAATCCTTTGTGGTCCACATGTCCGTGGTCGAGCGCTATGGTTGTGCCGAGCCGGTCCACAGATACTGCCTTGTTCGAGAGCGCATGCACAAACGTGGATTTGCCCGCGTCAAACGGTCCTGTGACCAGAATCTTTGGGATATACGCACGTACACCGCCCGGCTTCAGAATCTTGAATAATGTGTATTTCCGGACTGCATCGGTCCAGTTCGCCTTTAACACTCCAAAATACTGCCCAAAAATAACGTTTCCAGTAATCCCACCAACGGAAATGGTATAATCAAAAACATCTTCTTTTATGGCTAATAACGTGTCATCGGAATATGGCCACGCCGTAAAATTGTAGACCATCACATGGTCGTAGAGCATAGCATACTGGTTCCACTCCTCAATGGCATCGAGTGTTTCCGACTCCCCGCATAGGTCCATGATCGTCGAGAGCGATTCGAACACGATAACGCCAGGTTCGCGCAGGTCTTCCATCGCATTCTTGATGCACTGTGTCAGACTCCTAACATCTTCAGGGTCATCCACAACATATCGTTCATGCGAATCCGCTCCGATCAATCCGGAGAACGTATCGATGATAGTGAATCGATCTCCATACTCATCAGCATCCCATCCGAACTCGCTGAACTGTTCTCTAATCCTGTGCGGCTCGGTACTCGATGCGACATAAACACCACTTATTCCGTTTGACATGATGTGACACAGGCTTTGCATCCCAAATACGACGCCCTCAACTCCAGGATATATATAATACACAAGCGTTTTCCCTATAGGGACTCCACCATGTAAATAATCGTCCAGTTTTGGTATTCCCGTCTCTATCATCTATGCTTAACCCCGCAGCACAATATTCGCGCCATCGATCTCATAGTCAAACCACGGTGTTGGTTTTGGCGTAAACCCCACAGCCCGCATCTGATAACCCTCCTCACCCCCCCTGATCTCGATCATGCCATCGAATAACTGTTTCAGCGTCACGATGGTCTTATCGTCATGCATCCCCTCTTCGATTACGTATATACCAAGCGCATTTGCTGCTTTTATGCGACCTGTGAAGACATGTATGAACCGAAACACGGTCTGGAGGTTGGAATACATAAGGATCGTAGATAGTGAATTGATGCACAATCTTGTCTCCCGCAGTTGCATCTCCATCCAGAAGTGCTCAAAGAACTGACTGATCTTGACGCCGATGCCTGTAAGATCGACCGGACTTGATGCCATCTTGATGTTATCGGTATCGGGTGCACCAAACCCAAGAGTGCGCGTGACACAGTCCACAATCCCGATACGATCCATCGGAACATCCGGATCGTAGCGTTCGAACCACTCGAGTACGTTGTTTCCTGGCTCGCGCGTCGAAACGATCACAGCAGCATTGGCATCGAGTAACCCCTGATGTGCGATGATATTTGCGATATCGTCCTTCCCGCTGATCGGAGGTCCGATCATCATGATATTTGTACCGCTCTTTATATCCCCGATCACTTCATCCAGTCTGGAAATCCCGAGCTTGTATGTCATTTAAACTGCACCCAATTATTAGCTTGTTCAATTCCTTGTATGTTTAGGTATAAAAATACATCTGTGCACGGGAGTTGTAAAGTCACACGGATGTTGACAGAGTTTCAATCAGAATTTTAACCATATCCAGGGCTTGCTGATACTAAATAGGAGATCTAACTATGTGGACCACAGAGTACGTCCCATTTGCGCGCTGCCAACGACGAAAGCTCCCGCATTTCACAGCTAAATTCTCCGCTTTGATCCATACCTTTCGGCGCCATGATCTTGATCCCATGATTGAGCAATCGAACAACGCGACAGTTCATGTTCTTACGAGACAAGCGAGTGCTTCAGATCCACAAACTCACTCTCGACCTTGATCCCGTGCTTGATGACGTCCTCTGCCTTGCTAACGATTCTTTGAACCGTGCCGACCGGGATATCACGCCCGCCAAGCCCGATCACAAATCCCATTATGGGAATGCTGATGTCGCTGTTGTAGAGGGATGCCTTGATCTCGGTGCATACCGCGCCCTCTCCTGTGCCAAGCGAGACATTCTTGTCAAGCACGCAGACAACCTTTGCACCTGCGATTGCCTCAGCAATCTCATCAGTAGGAAACGGTCTGAACGCACGGATCTTCAAGAGTCCGACAGGGATGCCTTTACCGCGCAGGTCATCGACCACGTCACGGAGTGTCCCGACTAATGACCCCATCGCCACGAGGATGATCTCTGCGTCGTCGGTCTGATATGTATCGATCAGGTCTCCGTAATGCCTGCCAAAAGCTGATTCAAAACTCTTTGCCGCGTTCCGTATCTTTGATTTCGACCGTTCCATCGCCTGCTCGACAAGATACCTGAAATCCATGTAGTACTCAGGGTCCACGAACATGCCAAACGATTTCGGATTGTCAGGATCGAGAACGCTCACCGGCTCAAAGCGTGGGAGAAACTCATCCACGGCTTTCTGGTCAAGGAGGTCCACGGGTTCGAACACGTGTGAGAGTATGAATCCGTCCATGCAGACCATGACCGGAAGCGAGACCGCAGGGTCCTCTGCGATCAGGTACGCCTGCACGGTCGTATCAACGAGTTCCTGCACATCCTCGACATACAACTGGATCCATCCGGAATCCCGCTCTGCCATACTGTCCTGATGGTCGTTCCAGATGTTGATCGGCGCCGACATCGACCGGTTCACGATCGTCATCACGGCTGGAAGCCTCATGCCTGCCATATTAAAGAGTACCTCGTGCATCAGCGCAAGTCCCTGTGACGTGGTTGCCGAGTATGTCCGTGCGCCTGCTGCACTCGCCCCGACAAGTGCGGAAAGTGCTGAGAACTCACTCTCGACATTGATGTATTTGGAATCGATTGCGCCATCGGCAACGAACTGCGAGAGATCCTCAACGATGTGAGTCTGCGGCGTGATCGGGTATGCAGATATCACATCGGGTCTGCATATTGCAGCCGCATGAGCAACCGCGTACGAGCCCTCGACGACCTGCCTTCCACTCTTCAGTTTTCCAGTCATTTCTCCTCCAGAATCATCTCTATGGCATCTTTCGGGCATTCGTAAGCGCATATTCCGCAGCCCTTACAGTAATCGTAATCGGCGATGAATGTATCCGAATCGGCTCTCTTGTGCACCACACCTTCGGGACAGAACGTCTCGCAGGTGCCGCATCCGTTGCAGAGTTCCACATCGAATACCGGTATGAAAACCCGCCAGCTACCGGTCTTGTTTGCAAGACTGGATGCAGGCGCCCCGATCGGTGCGTGTGGAATCATGATTTCACCACCCTGTCATACGCGCTCTGTACAGCGTCTGCGTTCTTCTCGCCGACCTTTCCCGGAAATCTATCACGTACCGCATTCTTAATCGACTCCGCGCTAACCTCTCCACTTGCGCCTGCAAATGCGCCAAGCATCACCGTATTCATGATCGGCTTTCCGATGATATCAAGTGCTATCCGTGTTGCATCGATCGTCCTGACCGCGGCTTTTGTCCCTAAGGGAAGATCATCAGGATTGTGCTCGGTATTGATGATAATCATGCCGTCTGCCTTAAGTCCGCCAGCGACATCGACCGCTTCAATGAGAGTTGAGTCCTGCACGATCACATAATCCGGCTCGTAGACCTGGCTGCGCAGTCTGATCTTTTTATCAGAAAGGCGGACGAATGCCATCACAGGCGCCCCCCTCCGCTCCACGCCGAATGACGGGAATGCCTGACTGTACATGCCGTCCTCGAAAGCCGCTATCGCAAGCAGTTCGGCAGCAGTGACCGAGCCTTGCCCGCCGCGACCGTGAATTCGGATTTCCTTCATGAGTTGTTACGTGTTTGTGGTGGTGTATAAGTTTATCGTTGACCAGGGGGTGTTGTTAGTATGTGGGAGACTTTTTAATTTTTTCTGGTCGGTTGAAACCACGACGCCAACCCGGAAGATACAGATATGATTATATGGGTGTAATCAGTTAAATCAGTGTTAATCTGTGGCTAAACTAGTATCAACCACAGATTAACGTAGATGGACCCAGATTATCTGTATAAACGACTTTTCAGATCGATAGTGCGCCATTAGGGTAGTTGTGGTTGTGTAAGACAATCCAACGTTCCCAGAAAATAATAAAAAGACTCGTATATGGTGGCCGGGTTCTATCTCCTGTACTGTGGTTCTTGGTTGTTATATTGGATGCCACTCACACCACTACCCATACCGCAACAAAGACCGCCACTATCCCGACGATATCCCCGATCGCGGTGATGAGCGGGATCACGACGTCATCCGGATCGAGTCCGTGCCTGTGCGATACGAATGCGACGATAATGGTTGCGGCGAAGACCACGACCATCTCGATGCATCCTGCGATCAGTGTTATCTTGAGCAGCATATCGTACACGACGTCGATACCCAGCAAAATTGCAGCCGCCCAGACTGCCACACTGAGCACCAAGCACGACGCGCATCCGATCACCAGGCACGCTATGATGTTGTTTCTGACCACCACGCCCCCGACCGGCTCGACAAGACCTAAATGAAACGCAGACGAGAGTCTTGCGCCAAGAATGCTGCCTGTATCGCCGCCAACCTTGATAAGCGGTGGGATCAGGATCAGAAGCACGGGAAAAGCAAGGAGCAGGTCCTGCCCGGCATGGAGCAGTTGACCTGCTGTGATGCTGATGATTGCTGCAACGAGAAGAACAGGGATCCCCCGCTTCATGATTCCGGTCACAGTGTAATATGCCATATCCGGATCACCACCTCTGCAGCACAGAAGACCATAAGCATCGTGATAACATCGCCGAGCGTGCCGAGCGCAGGTGTAGTTACGTTATCCGGATCGATGCCATGCTTGAATGCGCCGATTGTTATAACAACCGCAATGACTGCTAGAATTAGGCCGGACGACACTCCTGCAAAGACCGCGATCAAGACGAGCACAACCACCCCGACACTTTCCATACCGAGCGCAACGGTTGCGAGATGGGCAAGTATCCCGAGCACAATCGACATGAGCAGGCTGAGCGTCAGCGAACCTGCCACGTTGTTTATGAGTTCCGGGTTCCGTTCGATCCTGCTGATCAATCCAAGATGTATTGCACTTCCGAGACGGGATCCGAGCGTACACGAGATGTTACCGCGCATCCCGAGTATCGCAGGCACGAGCACCAACAACCCCGGGATCATCTCGATCGCATCGATCATCTTAACCAGTATGACACCGGCAAAGACCCCTCCGATGGTGCAGAGGAGTTCGAAAGGCAGCGCCTCACCAACGATGCTCTTCACACTCATGTACCGATCAAGGTACTCATCTCGCTCCGGCATAGTACTGTCATCAGGTGCAAGATATTAAAATGTGGCGGACTGGTTGGTTTGTAGGATAGTGGGTGAAAAGACATATAATGCAGTACCAGTCAAATAACTCCTTCAGAGAGGCTGCAAATGATCAGTGAGATACATCTCAAGAACTTCAAGGCACTGAGAGATACCGGGGAACTTGAGATTAAGCCTATAACATTTCTCGTTGGTCCGAATAGCTCAGGAAAAACCAGCCTTATTCAAGCCATTCTGGCGTTAAGACAGACTGTGCGGAGTCAGGACCCGCACACGCCTCCATGTGTGTTCGGTTAAGCAACCCAGCCCCTCATTAACCGTTCCCGTTTAATATTCGTATCACATCCATGATTTAAATATACATTATATACTAGTAACATATTCAGATGAATTCCGGCACTGTCTGAAAATCAAGTGATTTATCACCGCGGAGGGCGCGGAGGAACGCAGAGTTTCGAGACCGTTTTCAGCCCTCTGCGCACTCTGCAGTAGAATCTAAGGGCATGGCGAGCTCACTGGAAAAATCGACAGTCGCCCAGAACAGATTAAAAAGTCTCCAATTCATCGGCACTCCGAAAGTCAATCCTTGTAAGTCCACTCATCGCCCGTATATTGTATGTGCTCGGTATGAACTCTTTTCGTGATGGGGGTATGAAACCAGACATCGGAGGGGGATGCATACATGCAAATGCCGCAGACAGCAACACTTAAACATCAGGTGGCCACCAACATAGAGTTGATGAAGGATCGAAGCAGCCACGACACCAGCAGCGAGACAAGCCGCGAGAAGGAGGCGTCCGCCCTATCAGCAGTAACGCTTGTTGCTGACGGGATGATTGTCGGCATCGGCACGGGTTCGACCGCTGCGTATGCGATAGCAGAACTCGGGCGGCTGGTCGCCGGTGGGCTTAACATCCTGTGCGTGCCGACCTCGTACCAGTCAGAGATGCTTGCAGCGCAGCAGAAGATACCGATCACGACGCTTTCAGAGCACTCCAAGCTTGACATCGTGCTTGATGGTGCAGACCAGATCGACCGAAATCTCGTTGCGATCAAGGGAGGGGGTGCTGCACACACCCGAGAGAAGGTGATCGCGCACGCTGCATCGAGAGTGGTGCTGATGGCTGATCATGAAAAAGTCGTCCACGGACTCGATCACGAGGTTCCGATCGAGGTTCTGCCGTATGCAAGAACGCTTGTGGAACGCGGGGTGCGGGCACTTGGTGGGATACCTGAGCTTCGGATGGCAGCCCGGAAGGATGGTCCTGTTGTCACCGACAACGGAAACTTCGTAATCGACGCCGACTTTGGTGTGATCGATGATCCCGTGCGATTGAATGATGAGTTAAGCGCACTCGTTGGTGCAATCGAGCACGGGATATTCTTAAATGTGGACGAGGTGCATATCGGCACCGCGGATGGAGTTAAAGTGCTGAAGCGGTAGGGTTCGCGGCACTACCCGATTTTTCTAATACCGTTATTATTGAAAGTTTTGCATTATATGCTACCCATATAAAACAGAGAAGAGCCTATACATGATGTCCTGTTTCAGGAGATACACTCATGTGCCACAACTCAAAAACATTACTGTAAACTGTTCGATTTTTGGGAATATTGAACTGTGAACCGTTCACTAAAGCTCCACACCCGGTAGGATGTTATCTCTATTCGCAGTGCGTACACTGGCGATGAAAAATCATATACTCGAGTCGCGGCCATCAGTATTCTGCAATGCTTGATACCAGGCCGACCATTTTTTGGGACATAGAATCCCGTTGTCTAAACTGGTCGCTCACCCATTCGTAGTGTTCGTGATAACATTGTGGCAAAAACAGAAGCGGGAGACTACGAATAAATGAATCACAGAGATGCCGGATATGTGGGTGGTCGCCAGATACCTTTGCTACTTTATTTTTCGACGACCACTTAGTGTATGCTTGTCCGGATGGGGGTCTGCTTTACCCTTGCCCGCCGGGCACATCCGTCTCAGAAAGCCCGACCGATTGGTCAGGCATCGCGACATACGGGATCGCACCGAGCGCGCCGATGATCCCGTTTCCGTCGAGCCAGACACGAGCACCCGCAGATATGGCGCATTCGAGCGCGTACTCCCTCAAGAGCACTTTAGTCTTACATTCGCCCCCATAATCCGCAAGAATCGATCCGTCGAAACTGGGGAGTGAGACCATGCCGACCTCATCCGAAACAGAGTACTCGAGCAGGAGATCACGGATCCTGGGAAGTACGTGTTCCGCACCACCACTCAGACATGCGAACTCAAGAGCCGTCGAAACGCAGTTCTGCGTCTTTGCAGGCACAGGATGCAACTGCACGATCGAATGAGATATGTAACGGGCAGCATCGCAGTCGACAGCAGATGCGATGTTGTGTGCAAGACACCATGTCGCACCGACCTCCTTTGAGTCGGTGTCATCGATCCCGATGATCAGCCGGCTCCGTCTGGGGAGGACAATCGTGCCGCTCCCGACCTTCCCACCGCCGGATTCGCTGATATCCGACCGGATCACGCCGCTTGCGCCGGCACGGCAGGTGGTTGCACCAACCCCGCCGCCGCCAAGACCGGCGTAGGTGATCCGGATCTCATCATCGTGCACCGTAACTGATTTGATGCCCGCTGCTGCACGCGACGGCTCAAGCACGAGATCGCACTCGCCGGTCTTGCAGAGATACCTGATTGTGTTTCCGATCACCTTTGCCTCGAGCACCAGCGGGCTCTTCCGGTAATGGTGCCGCGCCCACGCAGAGCCGCCATAGCAGAGGGAAAACTCGATGATCTCGACGAGGCTGCCATCAGTGTTTTCGACCGCATATATCGCCTGATACGGCACATTGTAGGGATCGTCGATCACTCGTATCCCTCGCTCTCCTTGAGATATCTCAGCAATTCCCCGGACTTGCGCAACGCCTGCCTGAACTTTGGGATCGGGCTGAAACCATACTCTTCTCCAGTCGTCACGTTCGTAATCGAACCGTTCTCGAAATCGGTCCGCAGTTCATCATCCTTGTGAACATCTTCCGCAATCCCCGAGCATTCGATCAGAGACAACCCGATATTAAACCCGTTTTGGTAGAAGATGCGTGCAAACGACTCTGTGATCACACAACCCCTGCCACAGGCTGCTATTACCTGCGGCGCCTGCTCTCTTGATGATCCGCATCCGAAATTCGATGCCGTAACGATGATCGGGTTTTCCGTGTGCTTGCTATCGGTGCAGAAATCCGGATCGATCGATTCAAAGGTGTGAACTGCGAGTTTGGAAAGATCGAGTTTGTCGTACTTGTACTTTCCCGAGATTGCCTCGTCTGTGTTCGTATCCTGTGGAACTATCCGCAGCACCTTGCCGGTTATCGGTTCCAGTGTCATGATATATTGCTTCCACTCAAACCTTTTATATGTGCTGATCCGGGTGGGGTGGTGCATCCAGAACGTATTTAAATGGTTGCAGGTCTTACATAACACCAACAATGAATAGCGATATCGATCTTATTATGCGTGCCGCAGAGGCACACCATGCATGGTACCGCGACTCCCTCCCAATGATCGCAAGCAACAACCTCACGAGCCAGAAGGTGCGGATGCTTGCGGCAAGCGATCTTGCTCACCGGTATGCGGAGGGCGTGGTCGGACACAGGTTCTACCAGGGCTGTAAATACATCGACGAGATCGAGGGAAAGACGATCGAACTCGCAACTAAACTCTTCAGGGCAGAGCACGTCAATGTGCAGCCAACATCAGGCGTAGGCGCGAACATCGCTGCTTTTTTTGCAATCGCAAAGCCAGGAGACACGATCATATCACTCGATGTTCCGTATGGCGGACACATCAGCCACGTGCAATACTCTGCTGCCGGCGTCCGGGGACTTCGCGTGATGCACCACCCATTCGATCCCGAGATCATGAACATCGATCCCGACCGTATGACTGCCATGATCAAGGATGTAAAACCGCGTATCGTGCTTCTCGGAGGAAGTCTCTTCCTGTTCCCGCATCCGGTTCGGGAGGCGGCTGATGCGGCCCGCGAAGTGGGAGCAACGCTTGTCTACGACGGCGCACATGTTCTCGGGTTAATCGCAGGAAAACGGTTTCAGGATCCACTTCGTGAGGGCGCTGAAGTGGTTACCGGATCCACACACAAGACATTTCCGGGACCGCAGGGCGCGATTATTATGTGCAAAGAGGAACTCTCGGACCGGATCGATGAAGCGGTCTTTCCCGGCACCGTGAGCAACCACCATCTGCACCATCTTGCGGGACTCGGGGTCTCGCTTGCAGAGATGATCGAGTTTGGCGAGGATTACGCATCTTCCGTGATCGCAAACGCAAAATCACTTGCGCAGGCACTGTATGAGCGAGGATTTGACGTGCTTTGCGAGCCTTATGGGTTTACAGAGTCTCATCAGGTTGCAGTCGATGTAACGAAGGTTGGAGGTAGCATCAGAGCAGCAACGAGACTTGAAGAGGCAAACATCATCGTAAACAAGAATCTTCTGCCGGGAGATTCGGTCAGCGTAACAGACGAGCCGTCCGGAATCAGGATCGGGACTCAGGAACTGACCCGCATCGGGATGGGCGCATCAGAGATGGACGCGATCGCGGA
Organism: Methanobacteriota archaeon; assembly: GCA_034659035.1. GTDB lineage: Archaea > Halobacteriota > Methanosarcinia > Methanosarcinales > Methanogasteraceae > Methanogaster_A. Next base: position 20,363 of record JAYEGI010000173.1, on the reverse strand, counting down.
TTTCTTCAAACGGATCGTGCTCGACTCCGAATCGCCTGAAAGCGTCAGAGACGATGTGATCGAGTTGAAGAGCGGGTACCAGAAAGTCTGCTACTGCTTCGATGAGACTGATGCGTACGGTCTTCCAGCCGGAGTGTAAATATAAGTCTTGCAGATCCGGCAGATACATTCCATTCCCGAGGACAGAGAAAAAATTTAATTAGATTCATCCGCAATCATAATCTATGTACTTTCATCTGATCGGCAGCTTTAACACGAGCGCACCCGCAGGTCAGGCAGATGCAGACGTATCATCCCTCGTAAGCGAGGCAAACGAGACGTTGCTGACAAAGGGCGCGCCAGAAGGGAAGGGCGCACGAATACTTGACTTCCGGATCGAAGATCAGAAGATCAGGGTCGAGATCGAGTCGGACCAGTACGTGCGTGCTCACGATGCGATTCTCAGGTTGAGAAAACCTCTTGCAACCCTTCTTGGAAAGAAATACCGTATAGGGATCAGGGGCATCGAGATCGAGTCTTACGTTGCGAAGATACCTTCAAAAAATCCAGTCAAAGCAGAAAAAATCCCATACGTCCCGAATATGAAGTTTGACGGCGACAAGATCACCATCGAGATGGAGATCGGGGAATCCGAGATCCAGAACAGTATACCTGATCGGATCATCACACTAATCACGGATAAGATCGAGGCAGAGGGGTATGGCGGGAAGGAAGAGCACTGGAACCTGCTCTGGGAGAGCGCGGAGAAGCCCATTTTATCAGGTGAAGACCCGACACCGGAACTGGTCAAGCGGAACTGGGTCAAACACGGGGCATCCCGCGGGCAGTGGATATACGGTCCTGAGGCGACCAGAATCTTCCGCGCATTCGAACAGATCGTGAAAAAGGAACTTCTCGATGTTCTTGGATACCAGGAGATGATCTTCCCGAAACTCGTGACATGGGATGTCTGGAAGAAGTCAGGACATGCGAAAGGCGTATATCCTGAGATCTACTACGTCTGCCCGCCAAAGACAAGGGACCCTGACTTCTGGGAAGAGGTTTCCGACTATTACAAGGTCACTCATGAGATTCCGCTCGACCTGATCGCGGAGAAGATCGATAAGCCGATCGGAGGGCTGTGCTACGCTCAGTGCCCGCCATTCTGGCCATTCTTGCAAGGAAAGACGATTGCGGATGACGCACTTCCAATCCGGGTATTCGACCGTTCAGGGACATCACATCGGTACGAGAGCGGCGGCATACACGGCATCGAGCGGGTGGACGAGTTCCACAGGGTCGAGATAGTCTGGATGGGGACACCGGAGCAGGTCGTAGAGGAGGCGGAGCGCATCCATGAGCGGTATATGTACATCTTCGAGGAGATACTCGAACTTACGTGGCGGAAGGCCTGGGTTACGCCGTGGTTCATGGCGCAGGAGGGTCTGACCGGAACCACGGGGAGTGAAAAGGTCGGGACGACCGATTATGAGTCGTTTATGCCATACCGCGACGATTGGCTTGAGTTCCAGAACGTGAGCGTTAACGGAGACAAATATCCGACCGGATTCAACGTAAAGGCACAGAGCGGAAATGAACTGTGGAGCGGATGTTCCGGAGTCGGTCTTGAGCGCTGGGCTAGCTCGTTCTTTGCGCAGAAGGGGCTTAGTTACGAGAACTGGCCAGAATCGTTTAAGGAGATCGTGGGCGAACTTCCAAAAGGTTTTGCGTTTATGTAGTGGCGGTGGGCCGGATCTCATCAGATGTTTTGGGTTTTAGATCCAAAAGACCGAAGTCTCGAACCGACACCGCAGGATGAGATCACCACCCCTGCGGCGTTGAGATATTGCTGATAATCAAGCGAAGAAGCCACCACCCACTGCTCCTGCACCGGAAAGTTCGGATGACGCGGATCAGTACAATCTCGCGATACCGACACTCCACATAAAGTTTTATCTCCCGAACATCCCAAGTAAGTGTCAATGCAGGAGTCACTGATTATTGAGGAGTTTGCGAATGCGGGGTATCAGGTCAGTCCGGATGCGGTCGCGCTTATCGGCTCATATAGTGCGCCTGATACGATCGTTTCTAAGGTGCTGCAATCGCTTGATGATTCGGTGCTCGTGGTGGGCAGGGAACATCTCAACCTCGATGGCGTGAAGATTCCTGAAAAGACGGCAGAAAAATTGGCGGAGAGATTAACAGAGAAATTGTCGAAACCAGCCGAGGCTCCGGCAGTGAACATACTCTCGGATATCAGCAATGAATCGACATGCGTCGGCGAATACTCCGAGTTTGTGCGATACTTCCGCGATCGTTACACTCGGTTAAGCGGAATCATCAGGGGTCGGATCACAGCACGCCCGATCGAGTCGCTGCGCGCGAGGCACAGTGGGCGGGAGTATGACAACGTCTCGATAATCGGTGCGGTCTTTGATACCAGGACGACATCAAATGGCAACAAGCTGCTGGAGCTCGAGGATCCTACCGGATCGTTCCCTGTGCTGGTCCGCCCATCCGACCGGGATCTATGGGCTATCGCATCCGGCATCGTTCATGATGAGGTGATCGGGGTCACAGGTTCAATCACCAGAGATGGGCATCTTATGATCGTAAAGAGCATCGTGCTGCCAGATCTGCCGAACAGGTACAACCAGATGCTCCCTGATAATGGAAGTCACCACAAGCGATTCTCATCGACGCCACAGCCCGGAGGGCAGGGCATTAACGGCAGTGAACACGGTAACGGAGACAGCGCGGCTGGTTGCGCAGTCCTTATTTCAGATGTGCATATTGGAAGCAACACGTTTCTTGGAGATGCGTTCTCCGATTTCATTGACTGGCTCGGCGACGGTTCTCTACCGGTGCAGTACCTGATAATAGCAGGCGATATCGTGGACGGGGTCGGGATATATCCGGGTCAGGTGTCTGAACTGGAGATCCCTGATGTCTACGACCAGTACAGACGTGCGGCAGAGTATCTCGGACGGGTTCCTAAGAATATCAGGATCATAATAGCGCCCGGCAACCACGATGCAGTGAGGCTGGCAGAACCGCAGCCAGCGCTACCCGAAAAGATCAGGTCGATGTTCTCTGATGATGTGATCTTCACTGGCAATCCCGCGCTTGTTGAGATCCGCGGCGTACGGATCCTGATCTACCACGGACGCTCGATGGATGACATGATCGCAACCATCCCGAAGATGAGTTACCAGCGTCCGGAGCTGGTCATGATCGAGATGCTCAAGCGCAGGCATCTTGCACCCATGTACGGCGGTAGGGTATCGATTGCACCTGAGAACTCGGATCATTTCGTGATCGACCGGGTGCCGCATATTCTCCACTGCGGGCATGTCCATACCATTGGAATAGACCATTACAAAGGCGTCACCGTGGTCAATTCCGGAACATGGCAGTCCCAGACCGATTTTCAGAAGCGGATGAACCTAGATCCCGTACCAGCCCATGCCACAATCGTCGATCTTGCGACGCTTGGCACGAAGATGGTTAAATTTGCGTGATCGATCCTTATCCATACCCCTATCGCCCATATCTCCGCTGGCGCTTCTGGTAGTCTCGCATGATCCTTAAGAAGTCCAGCCGCCTCATATCAGCGAAATTCACATCTGTGAAATACAGTTCGGAATATATCGTCTGCCAAATCAAAAAATCGGTCAGGTGCTTTCCGCCTGCACGGATTACCAGATCAGGATTATGCCTGAAGAGAAGGTGGGATTCGATCATATCCGAATTGATATCCTCGTAATCAATCTCTCCACGCTCCACCCGCCCCAGAATAGCCCTTATCGCATCAGTAAGTTCGAGTTTCCCGCCATATCCGATCGAGATATCAAGTTTCACCTCCGGACGCGCCTTTCCGATCGGAATCGTCCTCAGCCCCTGATCGTCCTTTGTGTATATCCTTGCGATCAGATCGGTTCTCGTAAGTCTGTCGATGATCTGCAAAGCCACATCCTCTCGCAGGGGACCATCCGCGATCACAGCGATGTACACGATAAGCGATCCGATACCGAGATCTGCGCACCACGAGACAAAGGATTGCAGTTGTTTAGCCCCGCCCGGTGCAAGGAGATCGCTCTCGGTAAGCGCAAGCGTGAGCCCGACTGGAAGTTCGTGCTTGCTGATCCGGGAGCGTAGTCTGTGCTCGTATATGCGTTCATATATGCGCTGGAGCATGGCTCGGTATTATGGCGGCGAAAGGGTTATTGGTTGCGCCCAAAAAAGTACAGAACCAAAAAAGCCCATAAAGAATTGTGTAAGTCATACGCTTGTGGATATGTCTAAGATAAGGGATGCTTCTGGCTACAATCCCAAATATTCGCTTGAAGAAAGGTATCCAGTAGCGTAACTACTCAGGTACCTAAAACCACTATTCAGGGGACTTCACTATACAGGGACTACCTGGGAAATAGGGGATACTGTAACCAAACCAGAAATTTAACCGCAGAGTACGCAGAGAGACGCAGAGGGGAACTATAACGGTTAAATGCTTCTAGCGTTCCTCTGCACCCTCCGCGGTTATTTTTCTTGCCAGAAAGTACAGAATCGCAATCGGGCAACCAATCAACATACCTGAGTAGTTACCCAGTAGCTTAGTTAGCTCCTAATCCCCCATCTGAATTGTTCTGTTGCTTTTGCAAGTTTTATCTGACGTCCGGTTTCATCCATATCCTCGATGGTGATGATCACATTGACCTGGTCTCCATCCTCAGGCACCTTCTTGAGTTCGGACATCAACTCATATTCACCGGGACCTGTGTAACTGACAGACCTCCAGTAACCGATAAAATCGCCCCTGGATTGCGGGTTATGGATGCATTTCATATAAATGCCCGGGACATTCATCGGGCCGTCCTGATATTTTCGTAGTGCGCTTACGGTTTCGGTGGAAACATCGGTGCTCACAATCTCCGGGTTACCGTCGTCGTCCTCTGCGACGAGCACCTTTGCCTTTATCACGGTTTTTCCATCGGAGACACACCCTGAAGCAGCGATCAGAAGAACAAATAGTATCACAACCGCTCCAGTTTGTCCCATACACAAGTAAGCAGTCTCATATTGTTATTAAGTTTTTCGGTATCTACGGATTCGTGCGTATTTGCGGCTTCTGGGCAACATTGCTTGACCAACAGTATCAGCACACTGCTACCCATTCACACCCTAAAATCATGAACCCAAGGTCGTGGGAACAAGACTATTTAGACTTCCTTCAGGCGAACCTGTTAAATTGAGGATCGAGTTGGTTGATGGGAGTTTTGCAGATGTATGGATTTCTGTTTCCGGGAGATATTCATACCACGGGAACAGATTTGAGATCGATGGGACGCTAATAACGCTTGCGATAATGCGCCGCATAAGGTCTGGTCGTCACAATAAAAATGAGAAAATGGTGATCGAGAGCGATATGCCCTCAACACCTGAAATGTATGGGTGGCTGATGGCTGAATGGGGGGAGTTATACCCCCTATCCATCTACACGCTAATCATGAACCCAATCATGAACCTCACCCAGAAACCCCCTGCCTCATCTCCCGCACCCGCACCCCGATTCCTGCGATCACCGCAACCACGAGTAGACCGATCATAGAATAGACCGACAGATGCGGAGCGACCACATAGATCACCAGATACGCGAACAGAAAGATCGTTCCGAGCATGACCGAGACCCCGATCGGGTCCCTTCTGACTGGCTCTCCCGGATACGCCCTCATGCGAGACTCAAGCGTCGCCTTCGCACTCTTTCCGGATGCAGTTGTCCCCTCTGTGATACTAAGAACCCCGAGACAGAGTTTGTCTGTAATGATTCCGAGTGCTTCGACTGGATTCTTGCTGAACCAGACCGCGAAGTCCTTGACAGCAAGCGTTGCATCGATCGTCCATTGTGTGCCACGTGCGAGCGGGTTGTTCACCACCCACATAAATATCACGCCGCCTTTGCGGTAGAACCAGTCGGTATCGAGACTGATCGTATTCTCAGGTTGCAGTTTCTTCTTGAGGACGAGGAAACCTGCATATGTGAAGAGCAGCAACTGGAGCGATCCGATGACGTGCCCTGCTGCGTACGGCGCATAATCTGCAATCGCCTCCGGATACGGCAGTATGTTGTAGAGTAGACCTGGATACACCCCGAGAAGGATGCACAGGAACGCGGCGATCCCCATTCCGATCAGCATGTTCGCGGGCGGGTCCTTTGCCTTTATCCCCGCGTCTTTTCCGAAGAATGCGAAGTACGGCAGCTTCAGACCGACTGATAGGAATGTTCCGACCGCAGCAATCTCAAGCATCAGGAAGATTGGCGCATTTCCAGCCATCTCTGCGGCATGGATGATTACAGATTTACTTGTGAAACCGTTAAAGAGCGGTACTCCCGAAATCGAGAACGCTGCGATCATGTAGAGGATCATCGTGAGCGGCATGACCTTGTAGAGCCCGCCTAATTCTGTGAGCTTGCTTTTACCGGTCATGTAGATGATTGCGCCTGCGCTCATGAAGAGGAGCCCTTTGTAGAGGATGTGACAGAATGCATGTGCTGCGGTTCCGTCGATTGCGGTCTGGCTGATGATACTGGTACCAGTCACGCTTGCAGCACTTGCCGCGATCCCGATACCGCAGACCATGTAGCCGACCTGACTCACGATGTGGTAGGCGAGAAGTCTTCTGATGTTGTTCTCAAGAATAGCGTAGACAACTCCGTATATTGCCATTATTGCGCCGAGCCACATCAGGATAGCGAATCCGTCTATCGTGAATCCTGCAAACCCGCGTGCAAGCACATATACCGCCGTTTTTGTGGTGAACGCTGTCATGAAGACCGCACCAGTGATCGTTGCTTCCGGATACGCGTCAGGCAGCCATGCATGGAGCGGCGGCACTGCCGCGTTGATGATGAATCCGAGGAGGATTAAGATTGCCCCCGGGGATGCATAATCAAACGCATCAAAAGCGATCGATCCGCCGCTCTCCTGCATGTACAGGATGATTCCGCCGAGTAAGAGGACACCACCCACAACATGCACCAGGATATACCGGAACCCCGCATCGACCGATGCCTTCGTGCGCCTGTACCAGATGAGGAGGACTGAGGCCCACGCCATGACCTCCCAGAAGACGAAGACCGTGATCAAGTCGCCTGCAAAGACGACGCCAAGAGCGCTTCCGATATAGAGGAACGCGGCAATATGTTCGCCTGCCTCCGTAACACGGAGCGCATAAAATGTCATGGCAAGGGCTGCGATTGTGAAGACATACGCGAAGCACTTGCTTAAGAGATCAACTCTCCCAAAGACCAGTTCATACTCCATAAACGGGTGGATCCAGTGGACACCGTCTGACATAAAGTACACATCTATGATGGCTGCAACCGCTATCAATAGCAGATATGCCTGCCGCAGCTTTCCTTTGAAGAGCGGGATTAGGAGTGCGCCTGCGATGAATATCGCGGCTGGTGGCACGGTCATGATCTCACTTGTCATAGTAATCCTCCTCCTTCATGACAACGTTATGTCCGTACGCCTTTGAACCGAGACCGAGCAGTGCGCATACGATGAACCCGAAGATCGCACTGAAGATCGGGATCTGCTCGAATGCGAACGGAGCGTGTTCCGCATGTTCGCCATGCTCAACAGGTGCGGCATGTTCATCATGCCCTACATGCTCCGCGGGTGGCGCAAGATGAATCGCAAATCCGAGCAGGCAAATTATGATAAGACTCGCGTAGAGCATATAAACTAATCTTTTCACGGTTTTTTTGTTTTCCAACCATCTTTCTAAGAACCACATCGTCAGATCCCTCCGGTAACATTTGAAACCGCTATCTCTACGATATCCAGAAACAGCCCTGGTGCATCAGGCCATATCCCGATCACAATCGATATGATCGCAGTCAAGACAAGCGGCACAAGCATCGTAAGCGGTGCCTCCTTATATCTCAGTTCATGATCCGGCTTCTTGAAAAACGCAACATATATGACCGGGAAGAAGTATGCGGCATTCAGCACAGCACTTACGAGCAAGACTGCGATGAGAATCACGTTGTGCAGCTCCGCCGCCCCTAATAGCAGGAACCACTTGGTCACATACCCCCCGACAGGCGGCATCCCGATCATGCCGAGGGCTCCAACCGTGAATGCAATCATCGTGATCGGCATCTGGCGGGCGATTCCATTCATCTCGCTGATCTTCTCCTTCTGTGCAGTCACAATCAATGCTCCAGCGCACATAAAGAGCGTGATCTTCATAAACGCATGATATGGTATGTGCAGCATCCCGCCCATGATCCCGTGTCCTTGCTGTGTGATCAGGACCGCTCCGAGCACGATATAAGATAACTGGCTCACTGTCGAGTACGCAAGCCGTTTCTTGAGGTTGTCCTGCATCAATGCGTAGATCGAGGCGAGAATGATAGTTATCGATACGAAATACGCCATGTAGATCCAGATACCGCTGTCTTGCATCAGATCTACCCCAAAGACATAGAGAATGACTCGTACCGCTGTGAAGACACCCGCCTTCACAACTGCTACCGCATGGAGAAGCGCGCTCACCGGAGTCGGTGCGACCATTGCCGCTGGCAGCCACGCGTGAAGTGGCATGAATGCGGCTTTTGCGCATCCGATCATGAACGTTATGAATAGGATTACAAGCGTCGTCTGCGGTATCGTCTCCATTCCTGCGATGCCGCTGAATGAAAACTCGGTTGTGCCAGTGTAGCGGTAGACCACCAGAATCGAGAACAGCAGTGAGACGCCCGCGATCATCAGATACGTCAGATACTTCCTGCCCGAACTGATCGCCTCAGGCGTCTCGTTGTGCGCAACTAGCGGGTATGTCGAGATCGTCAGGAGTTCGTAGAACAAGAAGAGCGTGATGAGATTCGCTGAGAACGCAATTCCAACGGCTGAAGAGAGTGCTATTGCGAAGCAGAAGAAGTATCTGGTCTGCGCATGTTCATTTAGCGACCGCATGTATCCGATGGAGTATGATGTCACGAATATCCACAAGAACGAGGATGTGATCGCAAATAGTATCCCGAATGCGTCAACCTTAAACGCGATTGGCAGATTCGGGAGCATATCAACAACGGTGTAGGTGACCACATTCCCTTTAAGTATCAGCGGAAGCATCGAGATCACGAGCCCGAACTTGATAAACGCTGCGACAAATGTCCAGCCTTCCCTGATATTCGGGTATTTTCCGAATGTTAGGATCAGGACTGACGCGAGCATCGATACGAGTACAGCAAGGAACGGCGTTATTGAATTAATCTCTGTAACCATCATGATCACCTCATGGCGCCCCACTCAGCAGTGTTTGTGCCAGCGGTTCAAATATATGTTCGATCGGATAGCCTGAGAAGAATCCAAAGTATACGCAGAGAATACCCAGTATCACCATCGGAACGAGCATCGTTAGCGGTGCCTCGTCTCGTTTGATGTTCTCGATCTCGTGCGGGTGTCCGAACCAGATGTTGTCAAATATCCGCCAGAAGTAGACGATGTTGAGCAGGCTCGATACAAGGATGACCACAACAAAGATCCACTGATTTTCTTCTATTGATCCAAGCGCAAGATACCACTTGCTTGTAAACCCAACTGTTCCGGGAACTCCGATCATCGAGAGGGCGGCTATCAAAAAGACGGTTGTCGTAACCGGCATCTTCTTCCCAAGCCCCTGGAACTGGTATATGTTTCTGATGTCGGTCTTGTAGAATACCGCACCGGCGACAAGGAAGAGTGCGCACTTCATGAATGCGTGGTTCATGATATGTAAAAGCCCGCCCGTAATCCCGATCACGTTCACAAGACCAAAACCTAATAGGATATAGCCAATCTGACTGATGCTTGAGTATGCAAGCATCCGCTTGATGTCGCTCTGTGCTATTGCAAAGACCGACCCCATGATGATCGCAAGTGCTGCAGCCCATGTGAGGATCTCTGTCATGTTCACATCGATCACAAATGCTGGTGTGAAGACAGAGAACATGAACCGAATCATCGCATAGACTCCGACTTTTGTCATCAGTCCTGCGATGAGTGCGCTTGCTGTCGATGGTGCATGAGTGTATGCATCAGGCAGCCACGCATGGAGCGGGAATAGACCGACCTTGATGCTGAAACCCGCCATGAAGAATGCGAGTGCGGCAAGGACGACTCTGTTTGTATAGATGTCTGGTAGGAGATCGTGCATGTCAGCCATGTTCAGCGTACCTGTGACTGCGTAGAGGTAGCCAATCCCAAGCAGGATGAACGATGCCGCAACAGTACCCATGATCAGGTAGTTGAAGCTTGCGACAACTCCGTCCCCGCGGTCACCCATAGCAATGAGCGCGTAAGCGGTAAGTGACGAGATCTCAAGGAAGACATAGAAGTTGAAGATGTCGCCAGTGATCGTCATTCCCATCAGTCCTGTTATCAGGAGCAGGAATACAGAGTAGAACTGAGTTGTCTTACCGGGAACTTCCTTTTTGACGCTTTCTTTCGAGTAGATCGATACAATGAATCCGATGAATGCAATTATCAGGCAGACAAATCCGTTTAAGAGGTCTATCACATATTCGATACCGAACGGCGGGTTCCAGCCACCGAGTTTGTAGTGGATCGGGTTGCCGGTGGTGATCACGGTCACGAGATTGCTCGACGTGATCAAGAGAATCACAAGCGTTGCAAGCATCACCCAGTACCACGGGAGTCTGCGGTCGATCCATCCGACGATCGGCGTCATGAAGCCAGCAATTAGTGGGATTACGACTGTGAGTACGGGCAGGTGGGGTGCGATGAGGTCAAATCCGGTCATTGATCAGCCACCTCCGCGACACCTTTCTGCCTTGCATACTCGGAAAACTCGGGCTGCAAACTCTTTCTTGCCGCAAGGATCACGTCCTCATCGAGAGATCCATACTCATTATAGATTCTAATGATAAGTGCCAGTGCCACAGCGGTGGTACTGACAGAGACCACAATCGCTGTTAGTATAAGGCAGTGTGGAACCGGATTTGTGTAGATCACATCAGCCGCATGTTTTACGTGCTCGCCGCCATGTACGTGCGGAAGAATCGGGGCGGTGCCGCCTGTAATGTCTGCAAGCGAGACATAGAAGAGAAAGATCGCAGTCTGGAAGATGTTTGCTCCGATGACTTTCTTGATCAAGTTCTTCTTTGCGATCATCGCATAGAACCCGATCATCATCAGCGTCACATATATCCAGTAATTGTACTCTGCATAGACGACATCGATGACCCCACTCATTCTTCTGCCCCCTCTGCTTCCGGTTCAGGTGGTGATACATCAAAGAAGAGCGAGATCATAACTGCCAGCACAGTTATGCCGATCCCGATCTCCACCAGATCGATCAGATATTTGGAGACCAGAGCAGGATTCGACAGCAGCGGAACTGCGCGGTACTGCAAGAACATCCCCCCGCAGACTATACAGGCAAGTCCTGTCGCTGCATAGATGGTTAGCCCAGTGCTTGCAAGAATCCTGTCGAGAGAATCGGACATCTTCTTCTTCCCTTCAGCGATCCCGAAGATCATCGCATACAGAATGATCGCTGCTCCGAAGATGACGCCACCCTGAAAGCCACCACCGGGTCCGCTTGCGCCGTGCATGATAACATAGAGCGCGAAGAGTTCGATGAACGGGACCATGATCCGCACGACCGTTCGGATTATCACGCTCTCCTGTATCCTGCTCATGTTTCACGCCTCCTGAGGAGTAGCATGACTGCCATTCCAGCGGTGAATATAACTGCGGTCTCTCCTAGCGTATCGTAACCCCTGTAACTGGCAAGAAGAGCGGTTACGATGTTTGTTACGCCAGACTCCGACTCAGAATTCTCGATGAAGTACTGTGTCATCCTGTGCTGGTACATATCCGTGTTCGGATCCCCAAACGGTGGCAGATCCTGCCCGGCATAGATCAGCATCACGCCCGTAATCACGACCACGAGGAGTGCAAGTGCCTTCAATCTTCACTCCTCCCTTCGGTTCTTGCAAGCGTTGCGATGAATAGAACTGTAGTTATCCCCGCGCCAACAGCAGCTTCTGTGAATCCGACATCAACCGAGTGCATCTCGACCCAGACGACCGCCATTATCAGGCTGTAGGCTGAGAGGATGATAATCGCTGAGAGAAGATCTTTTACAGAGATTGCAGCGATTGCACAGACTACGAGAAATAGGAGCATCGTTATGTCAAGTACCCAAATCATCGTCCCTCGCCTCCGTCCTCATCGACTCTGCCTTCGCTGCTGTTACCGGTGTTGCTGATATTGTTGTTATAATCTGTATCCATCCACTCCACCCGATCATCCAGTTTCCGCCATGGTTCGAGCCCGACATCATACGCGGCTTTCGCGATCGCGTGAGTCGAGGTCGGATTCGCAAACAGGATGAAAATAATGAGAAACAGTATCTTCACGCTGACGAATGTCGCGCCACCGTAAACGATCAGCGCAACGAGCATCAACCCCTCACCAAGCGTGTCACACTTGCCTGTTGCATGCATCCGTGAGTAGAAATCAGGAAATCGCACGAACCCGACCGTTCCGGCGAGAATGAAGAAGGCTCCGACGAGCAGGAGCGCGACCGTGAGTATATTTGTTATCATTGTTGTATCAAACATAGTTTTCAACCTCTTTTTAGTACCTCGTCGCTGCTATCGTCATAATAAAGTTAAGAATCGCATACACAAGCGCGATATCGAAGAAATCAGGTCGTTCGTAGATGAACCCAATAAGAACCAGGAGAACAATCGTCTTTGTCCCGATCACATTCACTGCGATGATTCGGTTGAATATTCCAGGCCCCTCGATGCCGCGGTAGAGCGATACAAAGCTTGCGAGAACTATCAGGATTGCCATCGCCAGAAAGACATCCACCATCTCTATCGTTCCGAAGAGTAATGCACCCATATATCAGTCCTCCATGAAGATATGAGCAATCCTGCGCTCCATCGCGCCCTCCAGGAGATCATCAGCAGGCTCCTTTGCTATCGCGTGGACGTAGAAGACGTCGTCCACGATGTCGATTGTGACCGTGCCTGGTGTAAGTGTTATCGAGTTTGCAAGCGCGGTGCGTGCCACATCACCCGTCAAGATCGTCTTGAACGTGACTACCTGCGGGTCGATAGGCATCCCGGGCGAGAGCGCCCGTTTTGCAACATCGATGTTTGCGAGCACTATCTGGTAGATGAGCCATGGGAGATAAGCGATAAATCGCACGATCTTTGTCAGGGTGTGGTTTCCTGTGCCTGTGAATAGAAGATCGTGGGATGCGTAAGCCACGATTACTGAACATACGATTCCTGCGCCCACATGGAATGTGTCGAAGTGCGCTGAGAGCAGTAGCCAGAAGACAAACACGATGGTGTACGTTGCTATAAAATGTTTTATGTTCATGTTGGATCACCCGAGGTTGGTATCGTTTGGCATGGTGTTTGAGCAATTCATTCTCTCTCCACCCCTACGAATGCACATTGATATATATTCTGTTGGCACTTAAATTGAACGTATGCACACTGATACTGGAGAAGTGGGATATCGCACCACGATAGTGTACTAAACGCCACCTTTGAGACACTGCGTGGGATTTAATAGGCTTTCGATGCCCACTATCGTCAAAGAGGGGAACCCAAAGCTTTAATAAGTCTAAACATCCACGAATATGTTGATATGTTGCTCCCGTCTGATGCTCATGGCGGCAGTGGTCACGTCCGCACACCATCGCCATGTCGTAAGATGATCATGCGGAAGAGTGCTACGACGTAGCAAGATTTATATATGGAGGCATTAAAAATGGCACGAATGAAGAAAGTATCAAAGAAGGATGCAAAACCCGAACGGGTTGCTCTCCTTGAGGGCCGGATCAGGGAGATCTATGCGGAGTACAGACATCTCCTTCCTGCAGACTACAAATGGGAAGACGAAAGTTCTCGCTGGACCGAATTGGTCTACTGCATATTCGCGGAACTCACCGAACATTCATACAGGGATGCGCGCAGGCTGGCAAACGAGATTGCAGACTTAAACCTGCTGGACGTCGATGACCTGGCTGGAATACCGATCATGGACGATGGCATGGTCAATCCTGATAACTCGCGTGTGAAAACCATAACAGACATCCTCAAATCGAATAGTGTTGCTGATGACGATATCAGAAAGTCGCTTTCGGCGATTTGCAAGGTAGCTCAGGCAATTCAGGAGAATTACGACGGTAAGATCCAGAAGTTCCTCAGGAAGTACGGTCATGAGATCGTCAACGAGTTTGACTCGCACGTCTCGTTTTCCGAGGTGGGTAAGGGTGCACAGTCCAGAATCCTTGTGAAATGGATTCAGAACACACTTTGTATGCCTCTTGCATTCTCGAATGTCTATACGGCCAGGTTCTGCGAGAGGAAGGGTGCCAGTTACTGGGAACTTTCAGAGGCGGCAGACAACATCGGAATCAATGGTGCAATGCTTGATGACCTCTTAGAGGTATACATCGTTGACATAGAAGGGAAGAAGGTATAATCATCGAGAGCAGGGGACATTCATACGGTCCCACTGCCCTTCTATTTTTATTTGTGATAAGCGGTGACGAACGCGGATTTGCTAATTGAGCACCTATCACACTTTAGTACTCAATTGTACTCAGGTACCCAAAACCACTATTCAGGAGACTTCACTATGCAGGAACTCTCCAAGACATGGAGCATACTGCAACCAACAGGGAATTTAACCGCAGAGTACGCAGAGAGACGCAGAGGGGAAATAAACGGTTAAGTACTCCGCGTTTCTCTGCGCCCTCCGCGGTTATTTTTCTTGCCAGAAGATACAGGATCGCAATCGGGAGACCGATCAACATACCTGAGTAGTTACTAATAAACAATAAATGATATCCCCGAACATGCCCGCACGCCGCGTCATATCCGCCGCGGTAACCGAGCATGTTCAGGCATCTACGCCACGTTCTTAATCGCAAGAACAGAACTGTGAACTTTTCTCGCGATCGTTTCCGGCGCAGTTTTGCGCATGAGCCGCTTTAGCACGCTTTCATCCTTTGAGCCCATAACGAGCAGGTCGAAGCGCTGTTGTCTGGTAAGTCTTGCGAGCTCATCACTCTGCTTACCAACCAGAACCTGCGAGCTTGCCACAACTCCCCTGTCGCGCGCGATATCTGCAATGGAGTCTGCGAGAGCCTGCCCTCGCTCCAGCCGGTTCTCCTTCATCTTGGCAAGCAGCGTATCAGAGGTCTTAACAGTTTCACCAAGGCGTCTGCGATGTCTTCCAACCCCCGATGACGCGGCAGCCTCGGGCAGGTAAACGACCCGCTCTGTGACGAGCCCCTCTTCGAGGTCCACTACCTGAACCGCAGTCAGTTCGGCATCGTACCCGCCAGCAACCTTTGCAGCGCACTGCGCGATGTTGATCGGGCTGTCTGCGGCAACGAGGATATTCTTATAGTCGCCTGTGTCATGGTCAAGATCCTTTACCATGAGCAGGTTGTACTTCGAGATGTTGAGGAGTCCGGCTGCACGGTCGCTTAACCCCTGTCCTGTTGTTGCACCGCGCGTACCCGTTATCAACATGTTCGGATTGATGTCCCGTGCAATCTTTATGATGTCTTTTGGCTGGTCAGTGGACGCCTTCTGTCGCACATCCGCGATCTCGACGCCGTGGTCTGCTGCCATATCGCTAATTCTTGCAAGCCGGTCCTGAAACAGGTGTCGTGCAGCTTCGGTTTTGCGGCTGGAGTCAAACCAGCGTGTATTTCTAATCTCGGTTGCCACAAGCTCGGCATCCAGATGCTGTGCCATTGTTATAGCATGTACGGCGGTGGCATCAAGATCAGATGCACCGTCGACCAGTAGTTGGAACTTTCGTGTCATTTCTCTTGCACCTCGTGTTGTTTTGTTCTTTATCAAGAGGCACTTTTGCGCGACCATCCACATTTCCGGTCTCTCGCACAATCTTCGCGTCTCTCGCAACTAACACTCTGTAATGTCACTTGTATATACTCGATTGGTACTAAAAATTGAGAGAATGTCTTTTAGAGGACAAAGCGTGACAAAAGCCACACATTGTGGGTAGCATGTTGATACCAGGTGCCGGATAGTGTGAATATCGTGCAATGGTTACACACACCTATTATAATGGTGGGTTTCGTGACCACTTGCCATCCCATAAGCGACCGTGTATCATATACCAGGGACGATGTATACTCGGCACCGCCATAAACTGCGATTTTTTATAGATAGAACCATAGCACATATTTAGTATACAGGAGACTACTTTTTAGTTTGAGATACAAATCTCAATAGGTGATCTACATGATTAAGATTGAGTTTACTGAGGAAGA
This sequence comes from Methanobacteriota archaeon, assembly GCA_034659035.1. Taxonomy (GTDB): domain Archaea; phylum Halobacteriota; class Methanosarcinia; order Methanosarcinales; family Methanogasteraceae; genus Methanogaster_A. Next base: position 4,028 of record JAYEGI010000173.1, on the reverse strand, counting down.
GATGAAAGCATTGGATTACGAACGGTATCATCACCCCCACCCACGTGTCCAACGTAGAATGGAAGCTCTTTGGTTGAAGAGCCAGAATGTAAGCCATAAACAAATACGCAAGTTTACAGGGATCTCTTCGAACACTCTAACTAAGTATCTCCGAAAATACCAGAAATATGGCATAGAAGGGCTGAAAGAAGTAAATTTTTACCAGCCTCAAAGCGAATTGAGGCAACATACAACGACTATCGAAGCTTACTTTCGTGGACATCCTCCTGCAAGTGTTAAAGAAGCTATGGCTAAGATCGAAGAACTGACTGGGATTAAGCGTAGCGAAAACAGGGTTAGGGAGTTTCTCAAGTCTATTGGGATGGCTCCTCGCAAAGTGGGTATGATTCCTGCTAAAGCAGACTTGGATAAGCAGGAACAGTTCATAAAAGAAGAACTGGAGCCCCGTCTTGAAGAAGCCAGGTCCGGCAAGCGAGTTATCTTTTTTGTGGATGCTGTACACTTTGTTCTGGCTCCATTTCTCGGAATATTGTGGTCATTTAAGAGATTGTTTATTAAAGCCCCTGCTGGTAGAAAGCGGTTCAATGTTTTGGGTGCGTTAAATGCTATAACTCATGAATTAATCACTGTTACCAACGATACGTATATCAACGCTCAGAGCTTTTGTGATCTATTGTGGCGCATTTCGCGCCTTGATATTAGAGTTCCAATCACCCTTGTTTTGGATAATGCCAGATATCAGAAGTGTAAACTTGTTTGGGAGTTAGCAGAATCCCTTGATATCGAATTGCTTTACATTCCTCCGTATTCACCCAATTTGAATCTCATTGAACGATTATGGAAATTTGTTAAGAAACAGTGTTTGTATTCGAAGTATTATTCCGAGTTTAAGGATTTCAAAAATGCCATCACCAACTGCCTGAACCAGACGGACACCACCTACAAAGAAGAACTTGACTCTTTGCTCACATTACGGTTTCAGAGGTTTGAAAAAGCTCAAGTTGTGGCGGTGTGAAGTATAGCATCCTCAACGTGATGCTCATGTCCACGATGGAGCGCACAAAGGAGATCGGGATCATGAAGGCGATCGGCGCATCAAGAAAGGAGATCATGACGATGTTTCTGCTCGAGACCGCGATTCTCGGGGTTTTTGGGAGTCTGATCGGTGGTGTTCTGAGTTTTGCGGGGGGGTTTATTATTAATAGTATTATTTTGAAAGATATATCCTATCTGTGTGCACCGTCGAGCCTTCTCTATATCATCCTCGGGATGGGGTTCGGTGTAGCAACAGGACTGCTCGGTGGACTGTATCCTGCATGGAAGGCGTCGCGGTTAAAGCCTCTTGATGCGCTCAGGTATGAATGAGACGTCACGCGGACTTCTTTGTGTGACGATAAAAGCTCTTCATCCGCGATTCCCCGGAGGATTTGGCAGAACCAGAGGCAACGCAGTAACCCCTATACCCGCGCAAGAGCAATCAATCAGATGGCGATCATCATGACAAATCCGCTGACAAACCCGGACCGGTTCTTTGCCGAACTATCAGGAAGAGATGCGAACCTGAAGATACCAGCCGCAATCGTGCTTCTGGCAGCCATCGCCACAGGCATCCATATCGCGGCGGTTAACGGTGTGGCGACCCTTCCCCCTTCCGGAGCTGCGGTGCCGTTTACAGGCGGTTCTGTGGCAATTGGCGTTATCGGGGGGATTATCATCCTGTCAGTCTCGTGGTTTCTTTATGCAGGGGTATTCTATGCACTTTCGACGATGCTTGGGGGAGCGGGCTCGTTCAAACAGGTTCTTGAGTTTACGGGATACGGTTTCATCCCTGCCATCATCGCACCGGTCATCGGACTTGCTGCGGTCATGGCGATATATCCTATTATAGATTTCTCTGCAATCGAGCCTCAACTCATGAAGCAAACGCTGATGCAGAATCCGCTTATGAAGGCGTCTGACATAGCCGGGATCCTTCTTTTGCTGTGGAGTGCTATTATATGGATATTCGGGGTAAAACATGCGTGCAATATCTCGAGGAGAACCGCGACGGTCGCGGTTGTCTTGCCTGTGGCAATATATCTCCTGTACAGCATGGTTACCATGGTGTGATTACGATTGTGGGGGAAATACTGATGCCACGGATGTTGCAACCCATATATTCCGGAAAAGTGCTCATAGCAAACCCGGACCGATTCTTTGCTGAACTATCCGGAAGAGAGTCGAACCTGTTGACTCCATTTGTAATCGTGATAGTTTCAGCCGTCATCCCGGTAATCGCTAAGATGATATGCTATTCTTCCATCGCAGTACCGGTAGAGGTTATTGTAGAACTTATCGCGCCGTTCATTGGGTGGCTCTTGTGTGCAGGTGCATTCTATGCGTTCTCGATCTTCTTCAGGGGGGTCGGGTCGTTCAAACGGGTACTCGAGTTTACAGGATATGGTTTCATCCCGCAAATCCCTTCTGCAATCCTTAATGCCATACTCCTGCCTATACTCCTGCCGCTTCTCGCATCGCTTCCCCAATTCATAGCGTATGCGATCACCATCATCAGCTTACTCCTCTTGTTCTGGAGTGTTGCTATATGGGTATTCGCAGTCAAGCATGCACGCAATATACCAGCGCAGGATGCGTTTTTCACGGTAGCCGGCAGCATGGTCGCAGGGTGGTTGCTGCTGTGGGGTCTGGCATGGATCCTATGGGCATAATACATTAACCATGGCGACAAGTGGCGCACCGCGTTTACGATTCTGTGACCAACTTATGGATTATACCATGGAGTCTTCCGATAAATCGAAATATTTAAGTATCGTCACACACTTACATAAGTTCACACAGGTCGATCAAAAGGTCGGTCCGCACAAAAGAGGTAATTGATATGACAAACGTTCTGATAAACCCGGACAGGTTCTTTGCCGAACTGTCCCAAAGAGACGTGAACCTGAGGACGCCATTCGTGATCGTGATGATCACAGCCATCGTCGGAGCCATCTGCGCCATGATGACATATAGGGTGATGATGTCCTCATATCCCGCAGAGATTGCAGCGGTATTAAGCGCACTTTCTATCTTTAATACAATATCAAGTCTTATTATGCCATTTATCTTATGGATTCTCTATACGGTTGTATTCTATGCCGTTTCGATGCTATTCAAAGGAGAAGGTTCATTAGAACGAGTCTTTGAGTTCGTTGGATACGGATTCGTCCCGACGATCATTGCATCAGTCGTCGGACTTGCCACAACCGCGATCATGGCACCAGCACTCGGATTCCCGCTCGATAACCCGGAACTCTTGCAGCAAACAATGGTACAACACATATCAATGTATGGTCCGGCGATGACGGTGTCCGCGATCATCTAACTCCTTCTCGGGTTATGGGGCGTGGTTATATGGATATTCGCAGTCAAGCACGCACGAAATCTCGGAACGGGGCATGCAATCATCACAGTGCTTGCAGTACCGGTGACATTCATCATGATAGTGGTAATAATAGCCCTGATATGCATCATAGCCGCAGCTTAGGTGGTTGGAATGTGAACAGATGCGCTCAGTTATGGGCGAGCGCTGGTGAAACTGAATGAGAATAATACAGGGAGGAAGACAATAACATGGACGAGACGCCTGAAGATTTCGAGAAACTGGACGCGGCAGTCCTTGCCGAGTCAAAGAAGAGTCCCGTACAGACGGTTCTCATCTGCCCGCAATGCGGCTCGAAGAACGTCACGTACTGGCTCGGCTTGAAGGCAGGAGTTCAGTATCAGTGCAAGGACTGCGGTTACGTAGGCGCATTTGTGATCGAAGAGTAGGTTTTTGTATTTTATTTGGTTTTATTATAGTCAAGAACGAAATAAATCTTACAAATTAATAGATGGTTATTCAATTTATCATGCTTCTGCTGTAACTACTCAGGTATGTTGATCGGTCTCCCGATTGCGATCCTGTATCTTCTGGCAAGAAAAATAACCGCGGAGGGCGCAGAGGGACGCAGAGTACTTAACCGTTTATTTTCCCTCTGCGCCCCTCT
>JAYEGI010000172.1:0-2715 GCA_034659035.1 Methanobacteriota archaeon | reverse complement strand
AACACGAAGTTGATCAAATTATTGATTATATTCCTCCAAATTATAAAATATAAAAAAAGTATAACCCACCACATCTCCGTCACGCTTACACCAACGTACCAACGCGCGACCCCCATCGGTCAAAGATACCCCGCATTTTAATGCGGGGTAGTTGACTTGGAGTGGTCGTCACAACAAACACGACGGCGGTGTGGGTCGTGTGGAAGTATGCTTGGGGGTGGGAATTGCTCTATGTGCACCTTACAAAAGTCGGAAAGTCATGATACCACTGGTTTGAAGCGATTCCCAAGACCACCATCCGCTACCAGCAGATCCCTTCGTAAACCCCGCGATCCAGCGAGACCGCGCGTCTACCATCGATCACAACGATCTCGTTCATCGCATCAAACTCCCTGTCAAGCGATCCGAATTCATCCCACTCAGTCATGATCAGGCACCCATCCGCACCACTTAACGCATCTGCGGCGCTCCGACAGTACTCGACATCAGGGAAGATTGCCTGCATATTCTCTGCCGCAAGTGGATCATACGCCGCAACCGATGCGCCCATTCCGAGCAGTTTTCGGATCACAGGTATCGATCTTGCCTCGCGTATGTCATCGGTGTCGTTCTTGAATGCAAGCCCCAGAACCGCAATCCTCCTGCCGCGGAGGTCCCCGACCCGCTTGACAAGAAGTTCTATCATACGCATCGGCTGCTCTTCATTCACCCGGACCACGGCACGGAGGATGTGGGGGTCGTATCCGAGTTCCTCTGCCCTGCCAATTAGTGCCTTGACATCCTTTGGGAAGCACGACCCGCCAAAGCCTGCACCTGCGTTTAAGAAGTGTTTCGAGATCCGAAAATCCTCCCCAATCGCAGACATCACCTCGTAAACATCGATCCCGAGTTTCTTGCAGATATTCCCGATCTCGTTTGCGAATGAGATCTTCGTGGCGAGGAACGAGTTGTTTGCGTACTTGATCATCTCTGCGGTTCTAATATCCGTAAGCGTTGCTTTGCAGGGAATTTTTTCGTATAAACGGGCTACCATCTCTGTGGATCCGGAGTCGCCACCTATCACAATCTTATCCGGGTTCATAAAATCGTACACCGCTTTTCCTTCCCTCAGAAACTCGGGGTTCATCGCGATCCCGACATTCTTAAGCCCTCCCCGCGCATGGATAAGCGGAGCGACCACATCTTCCGTAGTTCCGGGAACGACCGTGCTCTTAACCACCACGACGTGGTGCGAGTCCCGGTTAGCCATCTCAAGCGCATCTCCGATGCTTTCCGATGCAGAACGCACGATAGAGAGATCGATACGTCCATCTTCATCGGATGGCGTGCCAACACAGATAAAAGTGAGATCCGAACCCGGTATCGCATCATTATAATCCACAGTTGCCCGCAACCCATTCCTCGCATGTTTCTCCAGAAGTTCGGAAAGCCCTGGTTCATGGATCGGCGGGATTCCCGTGTTGATCAGATCGACCTTTGACCTATCGATGTCAACACAGACGACGTTATGTCCAAGCTCTGCAAAACACGCGCCTGTGACCGTTCCGACATACCCGGTTCCGATAATCGCAACATTCATAAAACTCACTTCACCTCGATTCCTACTATCTCTTTCGTCCGCCGTAAGCATCCTCTTGCCATCTGCGATGCAAATATCTTGATAGGGGTGCGCTTTCCGTAAACCCTGGTCTTCCCATCGCGGATTGCATCCATAACCGACTGCAAATTATGCTCTGCCGAAATCTCGGTCACCGCATACCCGATCATTGGCACGATGTGCGCATCGCTCCCTGCAACTGCTGGAATTTTCATCTCCCGCGCCATCCGCTCCGCTTTCCTGTTCGCTTCCCCTGTGACAAACCTCGAATTGAAGATCTCGACCGCATCCACATCCAGATCCGCGAAATCTCCGATACCGTGACTCAGCCGCTTGAACGGGTGCGGCACCACAACAACGCCGCCAAGTTCCCGGATATGCGCAATCGTCTCAGGTACCGTCCTTTTTGGCGGAATATCCCCCCGAACCCCGAGTGCGATCAAGTGCCCTCTGGTTGTCGTTATCTCGACTCCAGGGATCACGATCAGAGGGAGACCGAGTTCCTTTGCACGTTCTTCGCCAACAGTTCCGCCTTGTACGGTGTCGTGGTCGCAGATCGCAATCCCATCGAGACCTATATCTACAGCATGTTTCAGTATCGAGTCGATCGGCGATCTGCAATCCCGCGAATATGCGGAATGGATGTGGAGATCGAAGTGCATGATTCTCATGGTGCGCCGGAGGTATAAGCATGTATCGATGATCTGTGAATGGTCCGTGCGGTCTTATGGGGTTTATTGGTCGGTGGGCAAATCTCTCGGTTTTATGCTGGAACGCATACCTGTGGAAGCGGATCTATCAGGGAAGCCCAGTAGGGACAAGCGGTACGGGTGCATTCCTGACACAATAAGAGCGGCTATAACAAACGCAATCTGTCACAGAGATTATGAAACTTCGAGTAAGGTCCATATCAGGATTTTTGACAATAGAATTGAAGTGTGGGGTTGCGGGCCACTGCCAGAACCGTTAACTTCTGAAGACCTGAAGAAAGATCAGCAATTCCCGTTGCACCTATAAACGCATACGGACGAAGGGTCGATTGTTCATACTTTCGTAAACATTTACGTACAATGTTGAGATACAAAAAGGATAATTCCAAATAGTGCTTAGTAAATTTG
>JAYEGI010000171.1:0-11588 GCA_034659035.1 Methanobacteriota archaeon | reverse complement strand
TTAAAGGTATCGATCCCTGTGCGCATATCGTTTTTTTGAGCACGCCACCCCACAAAACCCTTCCGATCATCCGATTCACATCCGACCCCCAACACCTACAAAAGCATCGTGCCGTCTCCGAAGTCACCAAACCCCGGACTTAAGTCCAAGGCCTATACATAGCGAATCCGCATCCAGTTTGACTCTGTCACTGCTCTGCGTTCCACATTCATCCCAAATGTAACGATGAACCATGTAAAATTTATCAGAAACCATTCTCTATAAAAGCTCCCATGAGCAGGCTGTCAACTGTTCACTTATGACCAGCGCGCGAACCATGCAGACAAACCACATCCCTCAGACGGTCGTTACTCGTCCCACATCGCACGCCCCTGCTCCAGTTGCGATCGCCGTCAGATCAGTCACACGATTGTGGCGGTCGAGTGGCATCGAACGATATGGCATGAAAGGACAAGAACTCGTAGAGATGGGCGGACCAGAGAGCATTGATCAACATCGCAACGATATAACAGGGGCGCAGGCGCCATCGGTTCTACCATCAGTAGTATACTTGTGAGAGTAGGGTGTAAGGCAACGCCGGGAAGTGGAGATCCCTCGCACCCGCGAAATCTCGAAAAACGGGTATCACATCACCGGCATCCGGGATGAGTCTATGGCACTGACTTGCGTTCCCTGACATACCTGACGATCTGATCCGCGCACCCGTCCGCATCCATAAGATCGCTCCGCATCACGACCTCCGGGTGCAGCGGCGCCTCGTACTTGACATCCACACCTGGCACGGTTCCGCCTTTTCCCGCGCCCGCATATATCCTGGCTGGCGCATATCCCGTGTCCCGCGCCCGTTCCCGCTCCATGCATACCTCGATCGGGCACTCGACATACACCTCGACAAATCGCGGGATCAGTTTCCGTGCAAGATCACGGTACTCGCGTCTGTTCGCTGTTGCATCGATGACCACCGGGACCCCCGAGTCCACGAGCAGGTGTGCCATGTATGCAAGCGACGCATACACGATTCCGCGCTCCTTATCGCTGTAGTCGGGATCAGGTGTTATGACCTTCCGCACCCTGTCCAGCTGGAGATGCTTTGCACCAAGCGTTTCCGCCACCTTCTCAGCAATCGTGGTCTTTCCGCTTCCGGGAAGCCCTGTAATCCAGATTGCGCACGCATCCGCGTCTGTGCTGGCATCTTTCGGATCTGCACCGTTTATTTGTACGCTACTGCCCATTTTAGAAACTCTCCTGTGGGAAACTCATGTATCGTGGTTGCAACAATTATACCGTCTCCGTGCTCTTTTGCAACCAGAATCGGCATCCCGTCTCCTGTCAGAATAACATCTCCATCGGTTTCAGTGAAGTATCCGTCGCACTCTGCCCGGATGCCATCGAAGATGCAGGAGCACTCATGATCCTGACCCGCCCCCCCTGACTCCTCTATATCGACTGCGCCATACTGCTCCCTGTATTTCAGCATGAACGAGAGCCACCTGTACGTGTACTCAGGAATCAGCGCGCCATAGACGACGAGTACGCCCCCCTTCTTCACGAAACCGTCGAAGAAACTCTTGTTTGCCTCGATACCGCGCAATATTTTGGTGTACTGCGAATTCGCGAATCCGGTCGGGGTGATCATGACCCTGGACCGTGGCAGGAACGGGGTTCCGATCGCGCTTGACGGAGTGCGCTGGTAGGATAACCCGTGCTCGACAAAGAGTTTCTCGAAGAGCAGTTCACCATCCCAGATCAGTGTGATGTCAGGCATCGTCACCAGGTCATATTGTCTGCAAATCCGGACCATCTTCGACGTAAGCGCAGCGTGTCTGCCAAAACGTGCCGCGTTGCTTTGAAATGTTCATTGAAGATTTTATTCTTTAATTCGAGTGGGTCATCAGGTATTATTGGATCTTCGGTATCTCGCGTTACGGTGACCAAAAACCCGAAGACTTTTGATATTTTCGAAATAAAGTTTTGGAAAACCACAGAGAACACAGAGTGACACAGAGGAGTCGAAAGATAAAAATAACAACACTCTGTGATCCTCTGTGCCCTCGGTGGTTTAATCTTCCTTACCATAATCATATCATCCCTTCTTTATTATTTCATCTGCTATTAGTTCTGCCTGTGTTAATACTGTTTCTGTTGCAAGTGCCTGCATGTCCGAAACTTTTTAATATTCTCTGGTAGCTAACCATCCCCATAAGCGCATACAGAGACTTTTAATTTGTTCTGGTCGGTTGAAAACATGACGCCAACCCGGCAAATACAAATATGATTAGACGGGTGTAATAAGTGAAACCGGTGTTAATGGCAACGCCTTTGCTGTCGCAGTCGGTGGCTAAAACAGTGTCATCCGCCGATTAACGCAGATGGACACAGATTATCGTGTAAACTACTTTTCAGATAGATGGTGCGCCATTATGGCAATTGTGGTTGCGTAAGACAATCCGACGTTCCCAGAAAATAATAAAAAGACTCTGCTGACCTGAAGTTGGATAAGAATCCCTATACTGAATGCGAAGCGGAGCGCAGCATTGCCGAAGGCACCAAGACTGCTTTAACTTACGGAAATGCTTGCCCGATACGGAAAAGGGTGTTATGAGATGCTTGAAGCGGTATGAGGTGAAAGTCTCACGTACCGTTCTGAGAGGAGGGTAGGAGGTAACGCCCCCTTCTTAATCGGCGGTTAATCTTCTTCGCCATAATCAGAGTCCACCCGGAAAAAATTAAAAAGCCATGCCACCACGACCAACATCTTTTTGATCATGGCGCGGTTATTATGCAAATGAGTAACAGAGGAAGATAATACGAGATGCTATTTACAATACTTAAAAAGCAAGAACTCGTCCAGACTGTCCACCAGATGGATATCAATGCACCACGGGTGGCAGAGAAAGCGATGCCCGGACAGTTCGTGATACTGCGAATCGATGAGCGTGGAGAGCGCATACCGCTCACAATAGCTGATTTCGACGCGGCAGACGGAACAGTCACGCTCATATTTCAGGAGATCGGAAAGACAACCCGCCAGCTTGCGTCGCTTGACGCGGGCAATTCGATCGCTGACCTCGCAGGACCGCTCGGATGCGCGTCAACGATTGAGAAGTTCGGAACAGTTGTCTGTGTTGGCGGTGGCGTCGGGATTGCTCCGATATTTCCGATCGCACGGGGGCTTATGGAGGCAGGGAACAAAGTAATCTCGATAATCGGTGCGCGGAGTGCGGACATTCTGTTCTGGGAGGAACGGATGAAAGAAGTAAGCAGTGAACTCCATGTCACAACCGATGACGGCACGAAAGGACACCACGGGTTTGTTACTGATATCGTGCAGAACGTGATCGAGAGCGGCGAACAGGTCGACAGAGTGATTGCGATCGGTCCGCCTGTGATGATGCGGGCGGTCGCTGGCGTCACAAAGCCGTTTGGCATTAAGACCGTAGTCAGCTTAAACCCGATCATGGTGGATGGGACCGGTATGTGCGGAGCATGCCGGGTGCTTGTGGGAGGCGTTACGAAGTTTGCATGTGTGGACGGACCCGAGTTCGATGCGCACGAGGTCGATTTCACGCTTCTGATGAGCCGACTTGCCATGTATCTGCCAGAAGAGAAGGAGGCGCTTGACTACAAAGCAGCAGCGGAGCCGTCGATATGAAGATGAATACTGAGTCAAAACCAGAAAAAAGACCCCAGATGGTAAAACAGTCGCCATCCAAGCGCAGGTCAAACTTCGAGGAGGTTGCACTCGGATACGATCGTTCCGAAGCGGTGGCAGAGGCGAATCGCTGCCTTGACTGTAAGAAACCTCCCTGCATCAAAGGTTGTCCTGTCGGCGTGGATATCCCGTGTTTCATACGTCAGATCGCAGAAGAGGATTTCGATTCAGCGGTTCTCACGCTAAAAGACACGAATTCACTGCCTGCTATCTGTGGACGCGTCTGTCCGCAGGAGTCTCAGTGCGAGGCGGTCTGTGTGCACGGGAAGGGTGGAAAAGGAGACCCGATCGCAATCGGAGGGCTTGAGAGGTTCATAGCGGATTACGAGATTGCAAAGGGAGTTACCGTCCCGGATCTCCCGGCGCCCACAGGCAGACGCGTTGCGGTCGTCGGAGCAGGTCCGGCAGGACTTACCGCTGCAGCCGAGCTTGCGAAGATGGGGCATGCTGTCACGGTTTTCGAGTCGCTGCACGCTGCCGGTGGCGTCCTAGTGTACGGAATTCCTGAGTTCAGGCTGCCAAAGTCGATCGTTGCTGCGGAGGTTGATTTCATACGGCGGCTGGGCGTTGATATACTTCTTAACTCAGTCATCGGGAAGATCATTACGGTGGATGAACTGTTATGTGAGTACGACGCCGTCTTTCTAGGAACCGGCGCAGGGCTTCCTTCGTTTCTCGGAATCGATGGCGAGAACTTAAACGGCGTCTACTCTGCAAACGAGTTCCTGACCCGTGTGAACTTGATGAAGGCATACCTATTTCCCGAATTCGACACGCCGGTTAAGAAAGGGGGCCGGACAATCGTTGTCGGCGGCGGAAATGTGGCGATGGATGCCGCACGGTGTGCGCTCAGGCTTGGCGCGGGGGAAGTGACCATCGTCTACCGCCGCGGCGAGGATGAGCTGCCAGCACGGGCAGAAGAGGTTTTAAACGCAAAAGAAGAAGGTATCATATTTCGTCTGCTCACAAATCCAATACGGATTCTCGGCGATGGGAATAACTGGGTAACTGGTATGGAATGCGTCAATATGGAACTCTGCGAGCCGGACGAGTCAGGACGATGTCGACCTGTTCCGGTCCCTGATACCGAGCATATCATCCCTGCCGATGTCGTGGTAATCGCAATCGGTACATCCCCAAATCCACTCGTGTCGATGACAACACCCGATCTTGAGACTGCAGGGTACGGGACAATAGTGGCGGACGAGACCGGAGCAACATCAAAGCCCGGCGTATTCTCAGGAGGCGATATCGTAACGGGCTCTGCGACTGTTATATCGGCTATGGGTGCGGGGAAGGTTGCGGCGAAGGCTATCGACGTGTATGTTAGGGGTACTGTCAGGTTGTGATAACATGCTCAATAGTATATGGGTATCACATAAAACTACAGATTACACAGATTTCATCCGCAACGCCATAAGTCCTGATAGTCTCTGTGATACAAAAAGTACTTATGGGGGGTATAGCGTGTGTGGAATGTAACATAGTGGAGTTGATTGTTATGACAAGACATTCCCCCCCCTGCTCGAAACTCATATTGTTTTGCGAACGGTGATCTTTGGCGCGGGCGTGCTCGCGGTGTCTGTCAACTTTATGACTTTATTTCGTCGCCCCATGTGGAGATGATGGGTATATAAAGTCAAAGGTTTCGGGACTATACACACTGGTGTGCGCTCTTTGTTCGACTAGGTGGAGGCGTCGCACGTAGTTTTGGCGACCCGAACATCTACACCAGCCGCAGTTCCCCTGTGACCGTGTCCAGTTTATCGGACCTGCCAGGTCCTATACCAAGTACTGTGACGGTGCCCGGTGGTATCTCGGTTAGACCCGCGTCCGTGATCAGCGATGCCGGAAGCCCTGCTGCTTCCGCGTCCATCTTCAGCCCATACATCTCTGAGAGATCCTTCACCTGTAGCACGATCTTCTTCTGCCCGCCATCCTTCCATGCCCTGCGATCGCTCGAATCTGCTTGCTCTGCCGCGGACACCGCAGCATGCGCGACCTGCACCGCAAGTTTCCCGCGTGAGAGTTTCAGATCCTCCCGAATGATGATGCACTGTTTGTACTCGTTCATGTGAAGGTATATGAACTCATAGAAACATTATATCATTGTATGATAACGCAAGCGTCGGCTCCGAAGACGTTAGCAGACGGGGTGATCCTTTCCGTATTCGAATCAGACGAGCGGTTCAGGAGCGTGCTTTCAAGAACGATAAGGGATAAACTTGGCATAACCGTCCTCGAATTCAGCGAATGCGCCTCGATTCCACAAAGCACGATGTACAAGATACTCGAAGGGCGCCGCGAGCCGAATGTGAAGACGCTTCGTCAGATCGTACAGGCCATACGAAAACTCGAAGGAACAGAGAAGAACTTCATCGCGGTCATTGCTGCGCGTCCGGTACTCGACCGCATCACAGAGAGGCAGATACTGATCGAGGGCGAGAGCGTGGTCGTGCGAGAGTATGCTGCATCCACGATGGAGGATGCGATCATAGCAGCGGTTCGTGCCGAGCGTGACGGCGCATCAGCGCTCGTATGCGCACCGATCGTAAGTCCGACTGTCGAGAAGATTTTACGCATCCCTGTGGCAACGATCAATCCGACGAGCAGCATTGTGCGGGCGATCGAACTTGCTGCACGCAAGCGAAGAAGTTAATATGGATGCGGAAGGAGAATTCAGCATGTACCGATACACTGAGATGCTACTCGAACTCGGTGGCTTCTCCGGGAAACTGGGTCGATATTATGCGCTACTGGACGTGATTTTAGTCTTTATGGCATCGTATGCTCTTGTCATTTTCACAGGCGTCCACCAGATCTGCGCAGAGAGGGTAGACATCGAGATCATCACGTTCTCAGAGGTTGGCATGGAGATCGCAGCACCTGCGGCGTGTGCGGTCATGCTTGCCATTGCGGCTATGGCACCGATCTCTATCCTGCTTGTAATGTTTACGCGCAGAAGGCGCGACAGCGTCTGCGCATCTGTAGGTGCCGCATATCCTGAACTGGATGAGCCTTTGAGAACCGCGTATGACAACCGGGGACTCGAGAATGTAGTGGTCGATGACCTGACAGAGATGGTCACAGCGGAGATGGATGAGGTCGCATATTCGTCGTTTTTGAACCGGAAACGGATCACATCGAGAGTGGTCTTGATTATCCTGCTTGCGCTCTTCATCGTATCGCTTGCAGTTGCAAATTTCTCTGTGGCTGAGTCTGCCCGTGGCGTACAACTGCCCATAATTGGTGGGGGTGATAGTGAAGGCGGCGGTGGCGGTGGCGACCTGATCAAGGGGACGGGGACGGGCAGCAAGGACATATATGGCGCGCCATCGGTTGCGTCTATCGAGGGTACGAACCTTGACCTCACGATGTATACCGGCATCGGATCCGAGTTTTCGATCCGCGAAGCATCGGAAACCGAGGCTCGTGAGTTTACGGAATCTCCCACGTTTCCGGTAGAGGCGGCTGGTTCAGGAACATCACAGGAGCGAATTGATGACGCTGATCTGGTCGGAAGATACTTCGAGGAACTTGCCGCGGCGGGATGATATGCAGGGGGATATGTATGACATAATCATCGTTGGCGGAGGTCCGGCAGGTTCTATTGCCGCAGAGAAAGCTTCCAGAGACGGGCTTGATGTGCTGATGCTTGAGAAGGCGACATATCCGAGAAACAAAACGTGTGGCGGCGGAGTCTCCCAGAAAGCACTGGATGTCATCGGTGGGATCGATAAGGAACTGATCGAGCGCGAAGCATTCGGCGCACGCATCTTTCTTCCGGATTACCGAAACTTCGCAGGGATGCTTGATGACCGGGTCGCGGTGATGGTGCGGCGGGAGAATCTTGATCACTGGCTTGCCCGCAGAGCAGAGGACAGGGGCGCAGTGGTTCAGGATGGCGAAGGTGTGAAAGACGTTTTTTTCACCGGGGACTGTGTGGAAGTGGTGACATCCAAAAACCGGTACCGTTCGAGGATGGTTATTGGATCTGACGGTGTGAACAGCACAGTAGCGAGAAAATCAGGCATTCGAACGCACTGGGGCGATGATATTGGTATATGTCTGGAAGCAGAGGTCGAACTTGGGGGAACTGTGGTTGATGAGTGTGTCGAGGATAGATTGATTGAATTTTATTTTACCAGAGACAGAGGTTATGGATGGATATTTCCGAAGCGGGATCATATCTCGATAGGCATCGGAGAATTTGCACCACGAGTGCATGGCCTGAAGGGATCTTTTAACAGGTTCGTCCGGGATGTCTCGACCCGGAAGAATATCGATATCGAAGGCAGGATAAGTGGAATAAACAGCTATAGAATTCCTGCTGGCGGATTCCCGCGGAGAATACATAGTGATCGTGTGCTGCTAACAGGCGATGCTGCCGGTTTCGTCGATCCGTTTCTTGGCGAGGGGATCTATTATGCTCTGAAGAGCGGCGAAATAGCAGCAGACGTCGCGGCAGGTGCTGTCGAGAGCGGCGATTTCTCTGAGAGATTCTTGCAGGAATATGTGACGAGGTGCGAAAAGGAGTTTAATTACGATCTAAAATCTGCACTGAAGTTTGCAAACTTTGCTTATGGTCACCGGGACTTATTTTTAAAGGCATTATGGCGGGATAAAAGATTGTTTATGGGATATATGAGAACCGCCAGGGGAGATAGGACATACACTGAATTTAACAGGTGGTGCGCCCTCCGGTCTCCTGTGACATTTGCAAAACTGATCGTTGGTAGATAGGGCGGATAGGGTGGAGGGAATCGGTTGCACGTTTTACATAAGAGCGATCACGCTTCTGGCAATCCCAACATTTATAACCATAAAACCGCTATGTATAGAGAAAAAGGAGCATATAAATGGTAACCAAACCCGCGAAAATGTACCGCAAGTTTAAGCGCCCATACACACGCCGTGAATACATGGGCGGGGTACCCGGCAGTCACATCGTAAGTTATGACATGGGCAACCTCACAGAGGAGTTTTCAGTTTCCATATCCCTAATCGTAAAAGAACAGTGCCAGGTGAGGCACAACGCGCTTGAAGCTGCACGGATCACCGCAAACAGGTATCTGCTCAGGGAAGCCGGACGTACGAATTTCCATCTGAAACTGCGCGTATACCCGCATCAGGTGCTTCGGGAGAACAAACAGGCGACTGGCGCAGGTGCCGACCGGGTGTCAAGTGGCATGCGTCATGCGTTTGGGAAGCTGGTCGGGACTGCCGCACGGGTGCATAAAGGGCAGCGCGTCTTTACGGTATCGGTACAACCACAGCAGTTCCAGCACGCAAAAGAGTCAATGAGGCGTGCAGGGTACAAACTGCCAACGCCGATCAGCATCGTGATCGATAAGGGGAAGGAACTGGTTCAATGACCGATTATGCCGGAAACCTGGACCGGGCATTCGAACAGATGCCGGATTACCTGACGACTGATGTGCGTTTCTCAGTTCCGGGGGTAGATGTGATCATAGAGGGAAAAACCACCGTTTTAAGAAACTTTCTCGAGATTACCGACACCATTAATCGAGACCCGACCCACCTGCTGAAGTATTTACTGAGGGAACTTGGAACTGCTGGCAAATTCGACGGGACTCGCGTGATCTTTCAGGGAAAGTTCACTACCGATACCATCCAGTCCCAGATCCAGGCTTATGTTGATGAGTTTGTGATCTGCTCTGAGTGCGGACGTCCTGACACCACACTGGTGCGCAGCGACCGTGTGCTGATGTTGAAATGCGATGCATGTGGTGCGCACCGACCGATCAGGAAACGCAAGGTTCGCGAGGTGCAGGCAAAGGAACCGATAGAAGAAGGCGGAGTGTACGATGTCAAGATCACTGGAGTCGGTCGAAAAGGTGACGGCTTCACCCAGATCGACAAATATACGATCTATGTCCCAAAGACGATCAAAGGTGAGATCGTAAGCATAAAAATCAAGAGTATCTCCGGCACACTCGCATTCGCTGAACTACTCGAACGGAAATCAGAGTGACTGATGGGGGAATGATGGAACTAAGTGAAGATGATCTCTTCTTCGAGAACCGGTGTAGGACTATGTTCGTTGTTAATGTACTCGCGGACAACGATGCGTATGCCAACTATATGAAACCCAGGGGATTAAGCGGTGTCCATATACTTGACATCATCGATCTGTTCAAGAACGTCTTTGGAGAGATCGATGATAATGAGATTATACAGACAGCCAACCAGATGGTGCATGAAAGGTTACTCGTATCAAAAGGCGGCGGAACCATGGTGAATCCGAATCCTCCAATCTCTGTGGATTCGGAAGGCATCAAGATAGAGATTGAGACGGTTGGGTATGTGGATGAAGAGGTAAATCTGCCGGCAACGCCGTGATGTCATATATCACACCACAGCGGATTTCAGTTCCCGTGTAAGTTCTTCGATGCGTTCTGGCACGTTTATACGGTCTGCGATGATGTTCACGAATGCAGAACCGACGATCACGCCATCTGCTCCCGCGTTTATGATGGCGGATGCCTGATCCGGCGTAGATATACCAAATCCAACTGCAAGCGGTGTCGTTGTCAGGGTTGTGCCGCGCACGAGATCGATTAAGGAGAATGTCGATGATGCGACATCATCCCTTGCGCCGGTGACTCCAATTCTTGCAACGAGGTATATGAATCCAGATCCAACATCGACGATCTTGTGCATCCTTTCCGGGTACGTGGTCGGCGCGATCAGGAAGATGAGGTCAACCCCATGGACCTTACAGTGCGCGGCGAGATCCTCTGCCTCCTCGACCGGAAGATCGGGGACGATGATGCCGGTTATCCCACTTTCTACACAGTCGCGTACGAATTGTTCGGGCCCGCGCTTGAATATGATGTTGTAGTAAGTCATCACCACAAGCGGAACCGGAACATCAAGCGATCTGACAAGATCGAAGAATATGTCAGGATTCATACCAGCATCAAGCGCCCGTTCGATCGATGCTTGAATCGTCGGACCGTCAGCGACCGGGTCTGAGAACGGAAGTCCCAGTTCAATCACGTCCGCGCCGCCGCGTACCAGTGCACGCACAATCGCCACCGTGTCCTCTGGCGTCGGGTCACCCGCGCAGATGTATGCGATGAGTGCGCCTTCGTTTCGGGCTTTCAGTTCAGTGAATTTGTCTTTGATGTTCATGGGCTGATCATCCGTAATACTTCTATTTTGATATCATATCCAAAGTTTACTTCGCTTATGCCGACCTTTATCTTTAGCTGAAACTTCTCAATCATTTTTTCGCTTCCTGACTTTTGAATAGATGAGGGTACATAAATAACTTGCGTATTTTAGCAACGGTGTATGGCATCTCGAAAATAAAAGCCGACAGGAAAATTAATTCAGGAAAACAGATGTAATAAACCTGAGTTAAAAGGTGACGAAGAATGCAAAGCATAGACCGGTGGTTTTTCTGCTCCGGGGATGTGTGATCAAATGAGACTCGTATATTCTACCTATCGTTTTGCTATCCCCCGAATACAAATATGATTAGATTAGTGTAATCAGTGAAATCGGTGTTAATCTGTGACTAAAATAGTACCAGCCACAGATTAACACAGATGGACACAGATTATCGGTGGAAACAACTTTTAAGATAGATAGTGATCCATTCTGGCAATTGTGATTGCGTAAGACAATCCGACGTTCCCAGAAAATAATAAAAAGTCTCGTAATTTCGAACGAAAGCCTTATATCCCATAAAAATTTCACCAGCAGTAGAGGCGTCAGGATGCCTATACCTTGAAGGTATATCCAATGAGGACAGTTCTGGCATTTTCGATCCTGTAACCTGTGACCGCAACAACAGCAAAAATCGGAGTAACACAAATGCGAGGCAGCAAAGAATTAGCAGCAATCC
>JAYEGI010000170.1:0-2725 GCA_034659035.1 Methanobacteriota archaeon | reverse complement strand
AAAGCCAACAGCAGCAACACACGGGCTGTCCAACCAATGGAGACCACACGAAGACGGCCAAGACGGTCGGACAAGGCCCCGGCGGGACCGGAGACCAGCGCCTTGACCCCGTGAGCTGCGGCCCACAACAGGGGTACCCAGGTCACAATGATCCCACCCTGATTGGCCCAAAGCACCAGAAAGGCCTCGGGTGTCGTTGCCAGCGCCAGACCGCCCGACGCCGACACCAGCCCCTTGACCCGGGCATCGAGACCTTTCCAGCGAACGCGTGCCGATGGTCCTACTGGTTTCGCGGCGGGCGGTGCCTTCAGTCCAAGTATCAACAGGAGAACGAGAGCTGTGCCGGGGATGACTGAAGCCATGAAGACATGTTCCATGGTCATCCCCCACCGAAGCAGGACAAAAGCCAGCAGCGGGCCCAGCATCGCCCCGGTATGATCCAGTGCTCGCTGGAAGCCAAAAGCGCGCCCGCGGCCATGCTTATCCGTACTGGCGGCGATCAAGGCATCGCGTGGCGCGGTGCGCAGCCCCTTGCCAACCCGATCCAGGAAGCGCAGCATCAGCACCCAGCCCCAGCACAGCGCAAATCCAATCAGGGGCCGGGCAGCATTGGATACCGTGTATCCGCCCACAACCAGTTTTTTTGTATTCCAGCCGCGATCAGCCAGCCAGCCGGAAACCAGCTTGAGGATGCTGGCTGTGGTCTCGGCCACCCCTTCCACCAGGCCAACGATCGCCGGCCCGACGCCCAGTGTGGCAGTCAAAAACAAGGGAAGCAGCGGGGTGATCATCTCGCTGGCCGTGTCGTTCAGCATTGAGACCAGCCCAAGGACCACAACCGTGCGCGGCAGAAAGCAATTCATATCTAAATTTAGTAGTTAGCCTTTAGCTGTTAGCTATTAGTTTAATAATTATAGGATGTTCTTGCTATTACAAATTTTCACCTGTTGCTGCCAGGAGGGGAAGTGAATGATTACCACCTAACTGTAAGCGTTTACAGGGTGCTGCAGATGCGAGGCGTATGGGTACGCAGACGTACTCCCTGTACTTCAAGTGCCCGACCTGCCTGCCGGCAGGCAGGCAACAAAGCAGATGCGGTGCCCTGTGAATGCTTACAAATTCTGCCAGGTTCGGCAAGCCAGGCAACAAGGTCGCAGGCAACATTTGTTGCAGCCTTGTTGAGTGCGGCCGCGGCGCCTTGAGCATTCTGCGAGGATGCCGGCACCTTGGACACAAACTCTTTCGTTGCAATTACCGTTTTTGTCGTATTATCTATGACATAAAAACGTACCCTGACGACTCCTTCAGAAGTTCCGTCATCTTTGATATGGTGGCTGAAATCAAACAGAGTGCTTTCCAAAAGCAAATCGGCTTTTGAAGCGGAGGCGGGAGGAACCACAGCCCCAAACCAGCCACTTTCTTCCAAGGCAACCTGAAAGAGTATTTGCAGCAATCTGACCGGCGCATCACTCCAGCGGCTGTAGGCATAGCTGTTCTGGCCATACCGTGCATCAGTATAAAGGATTTCGGTGCCGGTAAGGGCTCTCGTTCCACGAACCGGAGCCATTTTAATAATATGAGAATTCTTTTTTCCTGTTTCCTCTTGGGCTCTACTGCTGTTCCATTCATGCGATATCGTATAGATTGAGGCAGGAGGAACGGTTTTGGTCACGCATCCTGCGAGCAGTATACAGGTCAATACAAAGACCATATAGGGCCTATTTTTCACTGTATCCCTCCTCTCCTGGTCCCGGCCGCGGCTGGGAGCGTTTGAATATCAGATCTCCTGGGCTGGCTTCAATGGCGCGGGTTGTTCTTTGCAGATCTCCCACCAGAATATCCAATTCGTAAAGCAGTTTATTAAACGATTTAAAGCTCTGACGCGCGTCTTGGCTTATGTTACGACCGATGTCAGCATAGTTTTCCTCCAGGCAGCCGGCCATTTTCTCAACACTGACAGAGGCGGCTTCAACCTTTTCAGAAGCCCCGGCAATGCGTTTTTCCATGACAACACCGTTATCAACGAGGTCCTGGAACCCTTGCAGTTGCCCTCTGATATCTTTGGCGAGCATCTTTGTTTCAGAAAGTATACCTTCAATGTTTTGCAGATTCTTCTCACTGAGCAGCCGGTCAAATTTGTCCAGGGCCGTTGCCGATTTTGCAGCGAGTATGGTCAGTGATTCATTGATCCGTGCGTAGGTTGAAGGACTTGCAGGAATGACAGGAATCTCATCTTCTGTTTTTTTGAGCAGTGGAGCGTCTTTGCTGTCTCCTTCGAGCTCAACAAAGGCCAGCCCAGTCATCCCGAAAAACTCAAGTGTGGCCGTGGTGTCCACCCTAACTTGAGTACCATGTTTGATTTTCAAAAGGAGTTCCACCTCTTCGGAATTTTTCGGATTTATACCTATATGCTCCACAGTACCTACGTCAACGCCCATGTATTTAACGGAAACATCAGGGCTCAATCCGGAAACCGATTCCGACATATAGACATAGTAAAGGTCATATTCCTGTTTGCCGCTATATTTGCATAGCCAGTAAGTGAAAGCTATCAGACCTGCCAACAGCAGGACAACAAAGAGTCCGACAATCGTATAGTTGATTCTACCTTCCATTCCGACTCCTTAGGAACGTACAATAAATAACTTGAACAAATTAATGTCTTTTTTGCCGTCTTCTTCGTTGCTCGTCGATCACATAACCCGTTATGCTCGCTCCTCGCGCC
>JAYEGI010000169.1:0-2756 GCA_034659035.1 Methanobacteriota archaeon | reverse complement strand
ATATCGTTGATATGTGGGAAGCAGGCATCGTTGAGCCGCTGCGTGTCAAGACGCAGGCGATCAGTTCTGCTGCAGAGGCAGCTGTCATGATCCTGCGGATCGATGATGTGATCGCATCCAGAGGAGAACCGATGCCAGCAGGTGGCGGCGGAATGCCACCTGACATGGGTGGAATGGGCGGGATGCCGCCTGGAATGGAAGGAATGTACTAAAGCGCGAATCCTTCGCGCTCTTCTTTTTGTTTTTTGGCTGATTGCAGCTTTCTTGTATCCATAAATAGAGAAATCCGGCGTATTCATCCGCTGATAAGAGTTCTGCATGGTGAAGAAGAACATGCTCAATATTGTATGGTAAAAACCACGAGATTGCACAAGATTAACACAGAAATCTCGTGTAAATCTGTGTAATCTTATGGTTAAAATCCTGAAAACCACACGAAGAATAAGTCTACTACACAATCGTCTTTCGTAGCAGCTACAGGAATTTATACCACACGTTCATGCTTTCAAGACGCCCTGAAATATTGGTGTTATTCAGTAGCGTCCCACTGTATCGGTAACCCATTCTCGAGAAGGTGATGTTCATGCCATACGAAAGTGATCGAGCAATGGTATACGATAGTTTCAGCCCCTGTCGTCGCATCTCTTCTTCCATCACTGAAAGCAAGAATGTGGCAAGTCCGTTTCTGCGATACTCAGGAAGTGTCGCAAAGTCAGTCATCTCGGCGTGACCATCCTCTTTGTACATATCAGATGATGCCAGTGACACGATCTTTCCTTCACATTCCACTGCAAAGTAGACCATATTGTCAGCCATGGTTTCGCGAAGATAGGTAGGGTCACGAATGGGGAATGGATATGTCTCAAATATACGGCGATACGCTTCAGCCATCTCCTCGGCATCGTCTGGCACGCAAATCCGCCATTGCATCTCTTCAGGCAGGGCGGGAGTATCTGGCAACGTGACTTTTTCCTCTGCCGTTTTCAGGACAGACCATATTATCCCCCGGTCAGAAGAGTTCTGGCGGTTCTTTTTCAGGAATTTTCCCAGAAAAAGACCGGTTTCCTCATCATTGTAAAAAGATGGGATGCTGGCTTCTATTTTGTAATCATTTTTGCGAAAGAATGATCCTGCAGACTCAGGAACCTTCGCAAATATCTTTGAGTATCCATGGTATCCTGCAAGATTGTCCAAGCGGTTTACGATATCCGGATAATCCTTGCACGATAATTTCATCAGGTAAATTCGGTCATTGAACGTCCCGTGCTGGATATATGAATTTCCAAGTCTCTCAATTTTGTCTGGTTCTGACATCACGGGTCATCCCTTCTCTTCATCCTATCTGTGCCCACAGGGACAAGGGATATGGTCTTATCATGGTCTGATAGCAACTTCTCGATGCCAACTGCCTTGTGTTCGTCAGCCGCGTCCAGCTCTAATTGCAACTGGCACTCATCACAATTTCTATCGCAGAAGGTTGGTTCATAAGAATCCGGCTCTTTGTATGATGTAATAACTCCTTCATAATTTCTCAGGATGACCTTGTTGGTTGACCACGATATCAGATACTGTGGCATAATGCGGATCTTCCCGCCTCCGCCCGGCGCATCGATCACATAATCTGGTACGGCAAAGCCGCTCGTGTGCCCGATCAGTGACTCGATGATCTCTATACCCTTGCCAACAGGGGTGCGGAAATGAGTCAATCCCTCGGATAGATCGCATTGATACAGGTAATAAGGTCTAACCCTGTTTTGAACCATTTTTTGCACCAGTCTCTTCATCAGTATGGGACAGTCGTTCACACCTGCCAGTAAGACTGATTGGTTACCAAGTGGTATTCCCGCATCTGCCAACATCATAAGCGCTTCTCTTGAAGAGTCTGTCACCTCTCGTGGGTGGTTGAACTGTGTATTGATCCATATTGGATGGTGCTTTTTGAGCATATTTACCAGATCATCGGTTACACGATAAGGCAGGACTACAGGCATTCTGGTTCCTATCCGGATTACCTCAACATGTGGAATCTTTCGTAGCTCGGTAAGGATCCAATCAAGATAGTCATCCGATAACATCAGCGGGTCTCCGCCTGAAAGCAAGACATCCCTGATCTTGGGCGTGTTTTTGATGTACTCAATCCCTTTCAGTATCTCGGATCTATTCGGAATGGAATCCACATCGCCAACCCGTCTCTTCCGTGTGCAATGGCGGCAGTACATGCTGCAGATGTTGCTTATGAGAAAGAGTACCCGATCAGGATATCTATGAGTGATTCCCGGGACAGGACTGTCTTTATCCTCCGCGAGCGAGTCTTTTATGTCACATTTACTGATAACCAGTTCACGCGGGTCGGGAAATGCCTGTATAAAGATCGGGTCATTCCGGTAGTCATCAAAATCGATCAACGATAGATAATAAGGGGTGATAGAGAGCGGGAACTTTTCAAGAACTTTTTCGTAGACCTGTTTTTCTTCTTCATTGAATTTGATGCAGGTAATATCTTCAAACGTATCGATATCCTTTATGGCATGGCTCAATTGCCATTTGTAACTCTTCCAGTTAGAACGACTCGCATTATCTGCTATTGTTTCGGAAATTTCCTTCTGTTTTTCAGTATATATTGTCATTCGTTCACCTGCTACACCCTCTAATATTTGCAACCTTAAAGATATGGGTGGATAAAGTGATTTTGAGCGCATCCAGATACAAACCGGGATTTGAGGTGCTATTTCGATTTTCCATTTACGAAAAAGTAT
>JAYEGI010000168.1:0-11762 GCA_034659035.1 Methanobacteriota archaeon | reverse complement strand
TAATAATGGCATTGTGGGTTCTGACAAACAGCATCGATTTTTCCTCTTGGTCGTGCCATGGTGTTCACCAAGAGAATAGTTCTATTGCACACTATAATAAACTATCGTATATTAGGACACTACCAGATTTGTTGATCGGGCATCTGCGGCTATTCAGAAGTCATGAAATTCAAGACACTACCGAAAAGTCGGCAGTGCTTGTTCTCACGATTGCTTACCTAAAACACCTTGTCAAGGATCTCCGTCACCTGGTCTTTGTTCTGTAGGCTGGTTGTAGCCGCTACTACTTCCCCATTCTTGAAATACACCGTGAACGGCAATCCCATAAAAGATGCGCATTCAGGCAAATTTCTTACAAAACTTGCCGCGCGGATGTCGAAATCTTGGTCACAGAGTAGGACATGAGGGTAAACCCCTTCCAACTCTTCCATAATGCCATAAACAGGGATGCACATTGGTCCCATTCTCCCACAGCAAACCATAACATTTTCATTGCTTTCTATGGCTTCCTTAACCTCTTGTTCCGTTTCCAGATGTTTCAGATTTGTGTTCAGCATCTCATTTCCTCCTTTTTAATATATGCGACTTGTTGCAATACGCGCCCACATTCGGGTTGGCTACGCCTGTATAGACGCTTGTGGCATAAAATGCCTCCGAAAAACCGTTTCCGACCTCATGAGCGCCCATACTCATTCAGCCGCTGGCCCTGTTTTGGCGTCAGCAATCTCGCGTAATCGCGCAACCAATATCTTCTCAGGATTCTCCACAGGTTCCGGAGGTGTATTGTACGGCAGCTTTTCAAGCGCACGGGCAAGCGCGGGAAGTACTGCATACTCCTTCTGGAGTGAATAGAATCCGGGACGTGCTCCGCCGCCACGGTCTGCGCGGCATCTTCTCGGATCTCCCGGGATAAAACCACGTTCTTTGATAAACGCGCCCGGATCGATCTTCCGGATAGTGTTGGTAAGCGCTGTGACCATCTCCTCCTCGCCGTGTATCATCATGCCGTAACAGGTCTCCTTGATCGTAACATCGGCATGGAGTTCGTAGATCAAAAGATGCATCTCGCTTGGCAATTCCGACGAGAGCACAACCAGTCTGGTAATCTTTCCCATCTTCACACCTCTGTTACGTAAACGGTATCCCCTTCCCCGATATCTTGCAGTTTATCGAGATCGATGACTCGACCGATAATGTTTGTGTACTCGAATTTCTCGCCGGATGGTCCATATCTCAAATCGTCAGTAAGTTTCACGCCGATCATCTGGGCATATTTTGCAGATTGGCTTGTAACGCCTATCTCGCCGGCCGACACGATCTCTTCAGGTACGTTTTCAGGCATAATCTCCTTTTTCACCTCAGGCACCCGGAATAGCCGGGTATCTTCATACGTTGCAAAGACCGGAAGCGCGCCGATCGGTGATTTGAGCAGTCCGAGAGCGTGGCGGAAGAACTCGATGGTCTTTGGTGCGAGGTCGTCATGTAATTCGATTCTTATGAGATTCTTATGAGAAACCCCTTGCCCGGTGACCTCGCAGGCCCCCACAATCTCTATCGTGGTCTCGGGAGTCTGCTGCACGATCACGTCGGAATCAGCAGTCTCCCCATCACGACGCATGGTTATGCCACGTTCTCTCATCTCCGCCTCTGCCGATTCGAATGTCCTGCCAAGCAGCATGATGCGCTCAGGATTGAGGTGGAGCGCGATTGCCTTATCCTTCTCCACGAGCTGGATCAGTTCCATGCCGCCGGTCACCGTACCGACTACCGAGTGGCTCGGGGATGAAGTCTTGTCAAGTTTTGATATGTATATACGCCCGAGTCCGGCACCGTTTGACCTGATTGTTATTATGCCGGTTCTTCTCGGTTCTTTCTGCTCAAACAGACATTCTTCGCCTTGCAGCGATTCTGTGGATGCAAATGCGTGCGAGACGGTGCTGAATGCCAGTGCGCCGTCTTTTACCGCTGCTAAGAAATGTTCTGCGCCGTAAGGAGCCTCTGGCGAGAGTTCAACCGTTGCATAAGTGAATATACGCATTCCTGGATCGATTCCGGTTGTGAGATCAGTTGTTATGATCTTGTTGACAACCGTCTCCCACCGCTCGACAGGAGCGATGCCTGTTATCGAGTCACCCGTATCGAGGGACTCAATCACACCCCTTCCGCTAACGATTCTTCCGAAAACGCCGCCATCAAGCGGTGCTCCATGTTCCGCGGTGTGCAGTTTTTTCGATATGACCATATAAGTGTGGTCGGCAACATTCCCGCCTGTGCCAAAGAGTACGTCCCACCGCACATATTCGTGGTCCTGGTGAGATGGCGTGATACTTGTCTTAAACGGTCCGAATGCGAGCGTATCTCTTCCAGTCCACTTAACTCCGGAATTTATGATGCCTGATTCTGCATCCCGCCAGACATCCTGATGTGCTGACAGTTCGATCCCGATATCGCCTTTCGTCGTACTGATCAGGTACTCGGCAGTCGCTTCTTTCGACTCCTCGGTCCCCTTGATGATGGCTATGGTCGTACCTCTATAAGGTGCCTCTACATGTTTAAGCACATCCGCAAGCGTGGAGCCATCCGGCACGGTAAGCGGCTTAGTATCGAGTTCGATAGTAATCATGACTTGTACATTTCGTCGCGTTCGTCTTCATCGAGTTTGGCGATCACGGTATCCACATCACCGATCTTGATGACCTTACCGTTTCGCATCAGCGCTGCACGATCGCAGACATCCTCGACGAAGTCCATGTCATGCGACACGATTATAAACGTCTCTCCAAGTTCCTCTCTTGCCTCAAGGATCGATTTTGTAACATCGACTCTGGTCACGGGATCCATTGTCCCGGTTGGCTCGTCGAGAATGATGATTCTCGGCTCCTTGATGAGTACCTGTGCCATCGCAACGCGGTGCGCCTCCCCAACACTCAGTTCGTCAGGCATCTTCTCAAGAACCTCGCGCGCCCTATCTTCAGTGAATCCCGCGGTCTTCAGGACGAGTATGGACTTTCGTTCGCCTAGCTCTCCCGGCAGTTCCAGTCCTATCGATTCGGTCAGGTTATCAAGCACATTCCTGTGCGGGTAGAGCGAATATTCCTGGTGCAGGAGTCCGATGTGTTTGACTGCCCGCCCGGCAAGTTCAGCACCACGGTCTGTCAGATCGATCCAGTCATCCCCGATCCGAACATCGACATCACCTGCTGTTGCATTCACAGAGCCGTTTAAGATCTTTGACGCAGTGGTCTTGCCTGCACCGCTGACACCAACAAGACCGAATATCTCGCCTTCGGACACCTCAAATGAGATGTTATCCACGGCACGCACGACACCACGGTCGACCGAGATGTAGGTCTTCTTCATGTCATTGACCTTGATGATCGGCTCTCCGATCTCTGCTGTGTACGATCCGACCGTGCCGACCGTGCTCATGAACCGTTCGACAACCTTTTTCGGATCGCCCTGTTCGACGATCTCGCCGTCTTCGAGCAGTATTGCCCGGTCAGCCAGTTCTTCAATGACACCAGACCAGTGCGAGGTGATCGCAAGCGTCATGCCGTAATCCTCCTTAGCAGCAACGATGCTCTCGTGCACGGCTTCGGCAGTCCGCCTGTCAAGCGTTCCTGTCGGTTCATCTGCAAGGAGCACCATCGGCTCCTTGGCAAGCTGCCGTGCAAGCACGACACGCTGCTTCTCACCACCGCTTAATTCCCTTGCAACGTGCATCATCCGGTGCGACAGATTCACCTGATCAATGAGATCGGCCGCCCTATCGACAGCTTCTGTTGCAGGGTAATTAATCTCGATGAGTGCGTTGATCACATTCGTGATCACCCGTTCATCCCCGTAGAGCGCGAAGGTGCGCTGGAGCATGATCGCAATCCGGGTCGCAATGCTACGCCGAAGCGGGCTATACTTGTCGAGCGATACGAAATCAGCATCCATCGGGGTTAATTCGGTACCACATTTCGGACATGGCGTTCCAACTTTGCTCGGTGGTTCGGCATGAGCACAGTTCTCGCAGTATGCGACGTGGTAGATAACCTCTCCGGAACTGGTTTCGTGTTCTTTGATTCCTCTTAAGAGATGCATCAGCACAGTCTTTCCTGCACCACTGCGTCCAAGAATCCCAATACACTCTCCTTCCTCTATTGTCAGGTTGATATTTTTCAGAACCTTCTTGCCCTTGAATTCCATGCTCAGGTTCCTAATCTCGATCAGGGCTGTCATTTATACCTCCTATCTTCAAGCACTATAGATGATTTTGATTGGATTTACATGTTCCTATCAACCTACATCAATTGTACTATATTAATCTTTCACACACCGGGAGTAATATGGCTTGCGCATGGCAACCGACCTCTCGAGTAACACGTGCATCTCTTCTTCGGATGCGCCCGATATGCTTATGAGATTGTCATTACTGAGCAGACAACCTTTTAATTTTCCATCGGAGGTCACACGCAGGCGGTTACAGTTCGCACAGAACAGGGAGTTGTCGATCGGTCGCACGAGCTCAACCTCTGCACCATCGACCATGTATTTCCTGCGGCGGTGCATCTGTCTGGTAATAATCTTGGATGCACGTGCGCGTAGTGCGTCTTCGACCGCGCCCATATCAGCAGCCTCGCATATCCCTGTGAAATCCATCAGTTCGATGATCTGAAGTATAACATCTCGGTTCGACCGTGTGAAATCGATCAGATCCTCGATCTCGTCGTCGTTTATCCCACCCAGTAGCACCATATTTAGCTTAACCGGCGTAAGCCCCGCGTCCACCGCCGCGCACACACCATCCAGCACCGAGTCAAGAGCATCGCTACCGCCTCCTGTGATCTGCAGGTACCTGTCAGAGCGCAGCGTATCAAGCGACACATTCACGCGATTAAGCCCAGCTTCTGCGAGATCGTAAGCATACTTTGAAAGCAGCGTTCCGTTGGTAGTAACTGAGACCTCCTTGAGTGCTGGCAGTTCTGCCACGATATCTACGAAATCGCTCCTGCAGAGCGGCTCGCCTCCTGTGAACTTGATCTTCTCGACGCCATGCGCAAGAGCTGCACGCACAAGTGCTGTGATTGTGTCCCTGGTAATCTCGCTATGCGCATGCTCATGCGTAACTTCTCCTTCGTGGTGGCAGTAGATGCAATTTAAGTTACACCGATGGGTGATGGATATGCGCAGACTCGTGATCCTGCGGTTGTACGAGTCGATCAGGGGGGGATATTCTTGCATTTTGTGTAACAGGTGTATGATACACAAATAAGTTGTGCGGTTCGTGGGTGGTCAACATCATGGTGCAGGGGTTCTGACTCAATGGTTTTCAGGTGTTCTAAGCAGGGGGTGGCAGACGCGCTGTACAAACCGCTTCACCCTGTAATAGATGCTCCCGACCACTCCGACCGCCCCAACCATGCCACACCCGAATGAATTCAGGTACATCCGATGGGCTCGGAGATCGGGCGGTGGGATGATTGTGTAGAAAGATGTGGCGGGTGTCATCGGCAGTTCCATTCCCCTTATTATACGCCCCACTTGGCAGCTCAGTCTCGTAAGTTTATTCTATGCCGGATAGACCATTCAATATTTCCTTAAACAGCTCATAGGGGGATTTTAGCCGATCAACATCGTTGATAACAATGTTATCAGTTAAAAACAGCTCATATTTATCTAATTGGAGCTGAATACCTGACTGAGACTGAATCAATTGGCGAATTATCGAATTTGCAAACAACGTTCTAACTTTGAATTCATTATCACTCTTGCTGGTAAAGTTACGCTCGAACTCGGTATGCCCCATCTTTAGATATGCTACTTCAAATCCAAAGTACTTGCCCAGTTCATTGAATTCATCTTGCACCCTCAAGAACTCGCGTAGTTTACTGAAAACACCCCTTATGATAAACCTTGAACTGAAACCCATCCTTGCTCACATAAGGTGCTCTCACGATGGTGTAGGTATGGACATCATCTTGACCACACGATGCCGTGCGTTCTTCAAATGTGATAGTCCGGTTCTTTATAGTTGCCACAACTTTATCACCCCCCCAGAATCCACCTTTAACGTATTCGACATCTATTTCTCTACTGAATTTTTTCATCGTCATATCCGCCTCCAAACTACAAAGTTAGTCATTCAACACACCCTACAAAACACGCCGACTATGTAATTCGACCCGACCTCCGCGTCCATTATGTCAGCCTCCTGAGGTTACTGTACCCCACGCTTAAGTACGGAGCCTGCACATCGCACCCCACAACATTCGGTTTGACTGCACCGATGCTCCGCATAGAATCAGCCAGCAGCAAACCCATGTGTCGATCATGACAGAGTTCTCGGCACTCCATGCCGGATAAATCAAAACTCATCCGATATAAAAACTCCCATAAGTGGGGATGTCAGCACCACACGACACGACCGTCCCGTGCCCCATACTTACGCCCAATGTCTGACCCCACACCGCACTATATGTACAGCAGCCGCCTTAAACAGTACACAGACCGGGCTGCCAGCGGAAAGCCCCATCGCTACTGCGGATTGTTTCGTATAAGTGATAACGATGATGCAGGCAGATACCATCACGATCAAAGAATTAATCAGTGATGCGATCACAGTTTAGTACCATGTTCCCGAAGATCCGAATGCGCAGACTACGGCAGCCCGGGATACGAGATCTCGTAGCTGAGACACGACTTTCACGAGATGACCTGATCTGCCCGATATTCGTGGATGAGACTATCGAAGAGCCAGTAGAGATCGGGTCCATGCCGGGCCAATATCGTTTTCCACTGGATACGGTTGTGGATGAGGCAAAGGAGATCAAAGATCTCGGAATTCCGGCAATCATCCTATTTGGGATACCTGAAACGAAGGATGAGGAAGCAATGAGCGCGTATGATGACGATGGCGTCATCCAGCAGGCGGTGCGGGGTATAAGGTCAGGAACAGACGGTCTGGTCATCGTAACCGATGTCTGTCTGTGTGAGTACACCACACACGGGCACTGTGGCATCGTCGATTATGCCAGGGAAACAGTACTCAACGACCCAACACTCCCGATCCTCGGGAAGGTTGCAGTCAGCCATGCCCGCGCAGGCGCTGATATTGTTGCGCCGTCGGGCATGATGGATGGCATGGTACGCGCAATCAGGACTGCGCTTGACATCGACGGATTCGAAGACACTCCGATCATGTCATACTCTGCCAAGTACTGCTCATGTTTTTACGGTCCGTTTCGGGAAGCTGCAGACTCCGGATATGCATTCGGAGACCGCGGCGGGTACCAGATGAATCCTGCAAACTCAGACGAGGCACTCTCGGAGGTGGAACTGGACATCGCAGAGGGCGCGGATATCGTGATGGTGAAGCCGGCGATGCCGTATCTTGATATTCTCTACCGGATCAAGACCGCATATCAGATGCCTACCGCTGCATATCAGGTGAGCGGCGAGTATGCGATGATTGAGGCAGCCGCCGCGATGGGGTGGCTCGACCGTGATCAGGCGATCTCCGAATCACTGCTCTCGATCAAGCGTGCAGGCGCTGACATGATTCTCACGTACTTTGCAAAGGACGCGGCACGGATGCTGCGCGAGGATTTTGGGGCGCAAGCACCATGACGATCTGATTTGTGGGTATGATGAGGGATTAACGCGAGACTTTTGATTTGTTCCGGTCGGTTGAAAACATGACGCCAACCCGGCAAATACAAATATTATTGGATGGGTGTAAAGTGAAATCGGTGTTAATGGCAACGCCTTTGCTGTCGCAGTCGGTGGCTAAAACAGTATCAGCCACAGATTAACACAGGTGGATACAGATTATCGGTGTAAATGACTTTTCAGATCGATAATGCTCCATTATATGTAGTGGTTGTGTAAGACAATCCGACGTTCCCAGAAAATAATAAAAAGACATATTAACGCGGGCGCCAATGTAGTAATATTGGCGCCCGTCACAATCCGCGCATCCGACTATTGTATAGTCCCGAAACCTTTGACTTTATATATCATCTTCGTCAGATTAAAATTAGACCGCAACCAGTGAACCCCCTCATCTTTCGAGTCTGTTCTACAACTATTTAATCCCGATTGACTTCAAGTGGGGTCATAAGCTTCTCACCTTCGCATCTCGCAAGCGTATTATATACATCACTCACATCCCTAACCGGAGATTTCCTAAAGCTTATTCGTCACAGTTGCATACAGCTCCAAGTATCTTTCCTCCAAGCGTTGTCATCGAAAACCACTCGATCCCCCAGCCGTGGTTTATAGCATATTCTTCCCGCTCTTTCATATAACCAAAGTCAAGAATCCCGAATGACTTGAGTGCTGGCATGATCCGCTCCGCAAAGACGTTTATGACTAGGAAATTTATCGACAGATACACTTCGGAAATGTCGTCTACGCCTTCGATATTCATGCTGATCCTCTGCGCCTCCTCATCGAAGTGGCATCTACTGTCAGGCTCACACGCTGCAAGGTGTACCGCGATAACGTCCCGTGATGCCTGCACCCTGTCACTGTCCACACAGTTCTGTGGTGGTAACAAGCTCTCCCACTCTACCTGGTTCCAGAACGCATCGAAGAGTACGATGAACTGCTCTTTCGGCGGGAGATTCATGAAGATCTCGATCTGCGGGGTTGCCTCCATCCCGTTTTTCTCATTCACAACTACGAGGTTCAGGGTTTTAGCGAGATTATAAAAGAGATGAACGGTTCGCGAATCTGGCTGGTTTACACTGCCTTTCAGGCCTTCCGGACTCTCCATCAATTTGTTCAGTGCAAAAAGATCTTTTCTGCGGATGAAACTATTTGCAGTGGTCAGTTTCATGCCATTATTGGAGATAATATATCGCAGGAAGGTCTGGAAATCATCCGGAAGTGATGTCTTACCTGATTCAATGTCAACCTCTGATACTGCCCGACTGACCATCGAATTCACATCAAATGTCTGATGAACATCGACCACTTCATCCATCATAGCTCCATCAAGTTCCTTGAATAACCCTCGCTCATAATCTTCTTCCCAGGTGTCAGAGTAGGGATCAAGTCCGCTGTATGCATCGAACCTGCGAATATATCTATCAGGGGTTTTGAAGGCATCAAGGACATCCTCCAGTTCTTCGTCATTTAAACGTCCCTTTTCGTGAAAAAACCTGTAGAATTTCTTAAAAGAGACTGGAATCTGGCGAAGATCGCTCTTGCTGCTTGCAACCTTTCTGATGTACCAGTCTCCAAGATAGTCCTCGATATCCATTCCTGTAACCTTCGGGAGAGTGCCTATCCTATAGCTTGTGAGGTACCTCGCGAAGAACTCAATCTCAGCGACATGCCCTGATGCTGTCTTCTCGCTTAGCCCTTTCTCTACGGTCAGATGCTTGTAGAATGATGTAATAAGTTCTTCAACTTCGCTGTCCGGTTCATCGTAACCTGTCATAAAAATCCTCCGTTGCTGACTCGTGCCATCTCACTAATGTTGTATTCGGAATCTGTGATAAAGGTGCTGCCATGATCTGCACCAGTATGAGAAAAATCGCTTGATCATCTCCGGAGCTTGCATCTCCTTTCACCATCGCAAGCATCCGGTCATCTCGTGGCAACCCCTAAGTGAACTATCCCTCCCTTTCGGAAGGGGACTTCTTGCCAGAAGAGTTAAATTCCTTCATTGTTTCTCCGCACTTTGTGCAGCGGTACACTGTGTACTTCTT
Organism: Methanobacteriota archaeon; assembly: GCA_034659035.1. GTDB lineage: Archaea > Halobacteriota > Methanosarcinia > Methanosarcinales > Methanogasteraceae > Methanogaster_A. The sequence continues at coordinate 2,058 of JAYEGI010000168.1, read as the reverse complement.
ATGCGTCTTTAAGAGTTCAAACTCGTGGTTACATGGGGGTGGTGGCGGAGCCTCCAGCTCTTCACCCTCTTCCGGTTCTTCTGCATGTTCATACAGCCCCCTCACTTGTCTGAGCTCCGATTCGAGTTTATCCTGCCGCTTGTGAAACCCATCCATGTATGTGTATGTATCGCAGAGGATCAGAAACCGCTGGGTGTCGATGACCGAGACCAGTTTATCGATGGTATCCGAGTCCAGAACCAGTTCCAGTTCGAACCCTCCCCCCACGTGGACGGCGACGATGTTCCCCCCGTCACCCCGGATCAGTCGCCCCTTCGCATTAACGGCTTCCGGATGGGATTCGCTGAATATATCTACGCTGTCGACGAAAAACCGCACACCATCTGCAAGATAGTTTCCGACCCCTTCGAAGAACCCTTTCAGCACGTCAAGGTCACCGACTGTATGAAACTCAAAGGAGAGTTCCATGCTGTCAGACCGGATGGTGACCGAACCTTCGCGATAACCGGCAGTGATCTCGAACTTCTCGATGGCTTCCCCCTGACTAAAACTATACTCAAGACAGACATCGATCGGTGGCAGATTGTATATATCGCACCCATCTTTGTGAGACCCATCCGGTGAGGTTAAGAAACGTTGTATGTAGCATAAATCACAACGAAACTCTTCTTCTGGTACGCATTGGGTGCAAAAGCTATCATAAGACACATACTCGCCAGAGGTCCGACACACCCCCTCATACATATCGTAATCCTTGCAGATGCAGCAGCACCCATAGATCATCCAGTCCTCGGACTCAAGTACCCGGTCAACCAACAGACTCCGGATGGTGTCATTGGCTTCGGTTGCCACATTGTCAAGCGTATCCTTTTTACCATACTTCTCTGCGATGGCTCTCAGCCGGGGTATGATCTCCGGATTGTGCTGATTGTAGAGGTGATCGCACAGATGCGCTAAATTCCACAAATCCCCTTCGTCATCGAATCGGTCGAGGAGTCTGACCATAAAATCAAACGACCGCGGGTCTCTGATCTCCGACAGTACACCAAGCGTATAGGTCACGTCCATAGGGTTTTTATTTTCATCGACTGCCGGATTGTCCAGCCGGTCAGTGATTCTCTCGATCAGCGGCTGAATCGCTGGCGTGCCGATAATCTTCAGTGCCTCTGCCGCGTACTCGCACAGTTCAACCTCTACGGACTCAAGCGCGTCGATCAACTGCTGGATAGCGACTGGAGTGCCGATCCCCTGGAGCACCTCTACCGCGATTATGTACCCATATTCCCTTGTATCATATAGATATTCCTTTATAGGATATATGGCCGCGTCACCGTATTCGATCAGACATCCTCCGATATCGTCGAGTCTCGCTGCCAGTTCCTCGTTTGATTCCGGATCGAAGTAGTTGTCATGTTCGACCACCCAATCATCGATCTCATCGATCAGATTGTCCAGCGCAGAGAGTGTTTCGTTCAGTGTTTCATGCATGAGTTACACCATAGGACGTTACGGCTCACGCAGTACTATATCTTATGGTTTCACAGGACTGCGGCACTATATGGTGTCCGGAATCAAATGTTGGCATGCCCCGGACAGGCTTTGGGACAATATTACTCGACCGACCCACTCACAACTTCGCCGTGAGCTTACCCACTCGATGCCGCAGAACACTTTTACAAATATGCTCATCCACAAATATGTTAAGTCGGGCATTTCCTTCGCTAATAGACACTACGAAAGTAGCGGTTAAGTCAATCATCGGATAAGAGTATGTACCGCTATGTTTATATACTTGTCGGTAAATCTCATCTTATGCCCTCCAAACAGCGCGGCGAGGAACTCAGAAAAATCATAAAGAGCGTTCGGGATGGAACATTCGAATACAAGAGCAAAGAACCAGCAACAACCGACTGGGCGCAATATGACCAGGTGCAGGTATACGATACGGTCTACTATCTGGATAACATAAGGGATCTCGTCGATGAGGCGGATGAACGGATAAAACAGAGAACACCCCCCAGAAAACGGGGACCCGGCAGGCCGCCAACTGATCCAGCC
>JAYEGI010000167.1:0-2793 GCA_034659035.1 Methanobacteriota archaeon | reverse complement strand
TTCTGGCAGTAATCGAATCTCAAGTCACCGGAATATTCAAGGTATTGGAATTCAGCACCATTGCAATGCTATTTACTTATATGTTCGTTAATATTACTATGTTTTTGCTTCCAATGCACAAACCATTATATTATAATATGGCTAAGTTTAAACTTGGGAAATTTAATTCTCTTGTTTCAGGAATTGGTGTAATAACAGCGTTTTTACTGGTTGGAATGCTCATTGGAACTTCTTTCGATTCTTTTATTGTTTTCTGCGTCTTCACGACGATTGGTGGAATAATTTACCATTATAATTATAAGAAAAGAGTTGAATCCGGAATCGATATGGAAACAACCTTCAAGATACTGCCGCCGGAATGAGGGATGGGAGGAGTTTTTCTCTTAATACTTCATTATATTCCCTGATATCTCCCTGATGGCATCGGAAAAACTGTGGTCCGGATGTTTTATTATGAACACCTCCTTACTCCCGATTTTGGCTATATCTTCGGATAATGGTATCGCACCGATAACCTTGCACCCATAAGCCTCTTCTATTCCAGTTCTCACCTCTGCCGGATCATAACTACCAGGAATCTTGTTTACCACAAGCGAAGTGCAGGCTATACCAATTCTCCTGGCCACCTCGAGAGATATGCTGGTGCCCTGGTAATCCTGGTTATCAGGTCTGAGAACGATTATAAAAAGATCCGAGATCGCCGCGGAGATAAGAGTCTCTTCATTTAACCCCGGATGCGTATCGATGAAGAGATAATCCATCTCAAAGATGTTCATCACCTTTTTGAGCCCCGCATTCAATAGCTCCGCATCATAACCCTCTCTGAGGATCCTTGCGATCTCACCCAGCTTCATGCTGGACGGGATGAAGTATAACTCGCCATCATTGAGTCCGACGTTGCTTGTGACGTCGTACGCGATGTCCCGAACCGCGCACCTACCCCAGAGGTAGTCGTTTAAGGATTCGTTGATACCGGACTCATCAAAACCGAATATAACATGAATCCCCGGAGACTGGATATCCGTATCGATGACTCCGACGCGATAACCCTCCGAGGCTATGCAGGTTGCTATGTTTGCAGTGATATTTGATTTCCCAGTCCCCCCTCGAAACGAGTGGATCGATATTATCTTTCCAGACATAGCGTAACCTTCACATAAGAATGGTTTAAAGTTTTTTATGGTTTTAGGACGCACCCCCTGGTTGATGGTCGGTTTGGGTATCGCCTCTAACCCCTATGATCTCATCGAGCGCACAGATTTCAGCACGGATGTCAGAGATGATTCAGACGTGCCATCCGGAACTCCCACTGATCTCTCCGGAGATGTTCTCAGTCATATTCGCACAGATCTCATCGTACTCCCACCCCTGCCCGATCGACCACATCAGTTTCACGAGTGCGACTTCGGGAAGCATGTCTTCAGCCTCGATGGCACCCGCTTTTAACATGTCCCGTCCGGTATCATAGACCCGGTCGCATATCCTCCCGTTTAAGCACTGGGACGTGATCACAACAGGGATACCGCCTGATGCTGTGTACTCGATTAACTCGATCCAGTCGGAAGCGACATGCCCAAGCCCGGTGCCTTCGATAACGATTCCCCTATATCCTGAAAGACTGCAGAACCTGAGAAGTTCAGGGCTTGCTCCCGGTATATACTTGAGAAGAGCGCACTTCTGCTCCATACTGTCACGAAGTACAAGTTCCCGCTCACCTCTCCTCGTGTAGTCGGTAAACGTCCTGATCTCGCATTCCGGGTAATCGATCCTGCCGATGGGTGACGCGTTGATCGACTGGAATGCGTCCCTTCGTGATGTATGCATCTTCCGAACCCGTGTTCCGCGGTGGATCAGGCAGTAGTCATCTGACGCACTCCCGTGCATGACCACGCAGACCTCAGCGATGTCGCTTACCGCAACCGATGCGGCGCAGATCGCGTTCATCGCATTGTCGCTTGAGGGTCGATCCGCGCTCCGCTGCGAACCCACAAGAACGATCGGAACCGGAGTCTCGATCATGAATGACAGCGCTGCCGCTGTGTATCCCATGGTGTCAGTACCATGCGTTACGATCACGCCATCTGCTCCGTTCTCGATCTCTTCTGCGATGGCATGCGCAAGTTCGACCCAGTACTCGGCGCGCATGTTCTCTGAGAGGATGTTGTAGACGACCCTCGCACGGTAGTTTGCGATCTGCGAGAGTTCTGGTATAGCATCGAGGACATCCTCTGCTGTGAACTGGGCAGTGACCGCTCCTGTGCGGTAATCGACCTTGCTTGCAATGGTTCCACCGGTCGAAAGTATCGCAACGGTCGGTAGATCGTCTCTATCAACCCGTTTTTTCTGTTTTCTTTCCCTTTCGGATTCTCCGGATGCGGGTGTTTTCTTCTCGACCAGTTCGATCTGCGCGCCCTTGTCCACTCCGACGTTGTACCCGTTATCCAGTTTGATCACGATCCGACCGGTGGTACTTGGCATCAGCACGCCTTCGTATGTCACGCAATCGGTTATAACGTGCACCCGGTCGCCCTGTTCCGGCTCCATGGTAGATCAACCTCCGATCATGCAATCACTCTTCAACTGCGATCATCTCAAACTGGCTTGCAAGATTCCAGACGAGAGTGCGAGTATGCATCGGCATGTTCGGGTCATTTGTGATCTTATTCAGAATATTAAGGCTGTTTGCAGCACGGAATGAGATCGATTCCTCTTCATTTGATAAATTTTTCTTTATTTCGTCTGCTGCATGCCGTATATTTCGGGGCACCGATGTATCGTTCAGGATAGTATCCA
>JAYEGI010000166.1:0-2793 GCA_034659035.1 Methanobacteriota archaeon | reverse complement strand
CCCCCCGGCCTCACAACAGCCCGTTACCGGGCTGCGTGCGGGGTTCAGTTCTGAGGTGGTGGCTAACCTTTCCTCAGGCTGGATTTTCACCAGCTGGCGAGTATGAATTTATCTCGGCGCTCCCACAATCTCCGCACCATAGACAAAACCTTCCCCGTACCAAAAACTTAACACCGCATTCACATCCCCGATCGCCGCGTCCGGGGCAGCACAACGACCAAAATTACCACAAGAGTCGTGGCATAACCATCCTTTCATAACAAACGATACCGGCACCCTGACACCCGCGCCAAGACCAAGCCCCCTCGCAGCGTCCCCGGACGGACAAGCCGTGATCAGGATGCGTTCCTCATGCTCGCCAGCTTCTGAATGATCTGTCGATACCGCAACAGCCCGGTTCTCCTTTGCAGCAAGATCTAACTCCAGCTGGTCTACGGTAAGATTCGTTCCTGCCATCGTGAGTAAAACCCGTTCTACCGCGTCACCGGTGTTGGTCACATACAGTTCTCGTACCACTCTATCTTTCGGTCACCACGCCAAAATCGATTCTGTCGGGTGATGCGCCAACACCGATCCCTGATGCTTGCGGAATTAGCAGGAAAAGAAGGAGAAGGGGGATTATCCCCCTACGACTCGCTCTCTGCAACGAAAAGAACCGTTCCATCATACGTTCCTCCCGCCCAGTCAGGCACCACAAGGTTTGCCACGACATCGTACTCGTACCTGAAGTCTGACGTATCTGCCGGCACCACGCCTGAGAAACCGCTGATCTCCAAGTCATTCAGCCGGAGTGACTCGTTGTAGAATCCTCCGCCGTCATCAAGCAGCATTGCTGAGACTTTTGCGGAACCCGCTCCAGTGTTCACGACTGTTATGACCTGATTTGCAGAAGTCATCCCTGCTCCGACCTTCCCGAAATCGACAGTCGTCGTCGGAACCGTCATCGAGATCGCGGGGATGATCTCAGCGGTGAGCGTTGTTGTGGTCTCGAAGTCGAACTCGGATGTGGTAACTTCATATACTGCAACCGACCAGCCGTGAGCATCACCGATGATCACGTGCTTTCTGTCGCTGGCAACGGTTGGCACTATGTCGAGATTGAGACCTGCGATGATGCCGCCCTCGTCTATGTCAGCCACGCCGACATGCCCGATGAATTCACCAGTCTTGGTGTATACATTTGCGCCATGTCCACCGTGGTATGAGGCATAGACAAGCCCGCTGTCCGGATCAACATCGACGTCGAGTGGCATGAGCAACGCCTCTTCGCAGTCCGGGTCGTGCGCAAGGACATGCGCCAGCGATTCAGAGTAGCGTGTGCAGTCCCCTGCTAGTGGTGGTGCCTCCACAAGCTCACCAAGCCAGCTTCCATCATCAGGATCGAGCATGACAACACGCCAGTAATTCTCGTCCACCACGTAAAGCACATCGCCGTCCGGGTGCAGAGCTATACCAAACGGTATTGAGAACTCGCCTGCCGCTGGTGGGTCTTCTACCAGATCCCGGGTGGGTTCAGTTGCTATGAATGTTCCCGCGGTCCAGACCTCTGTAAATTTCCACCCCGAGTCAAACTCGTACTCAAACTTGGTCACAAGTCCACTGCCGCCACTCATCATACCTGCCATCTTGCTTTCGCTAACATAGAGATAGTGTCTGCCATCTTCGGTGCTGGTAACGATTCCTGTTGGGACCTGAAAGCTTCGTGTGCCGTCTGTGATCGCATCACCGGTTGCAGGGTCAATTGTTAGCGAAGTATTGTAGGTTACAAGGTTGTACAACTCGCTGCCGTCCATATCCAGAACGTGAACTCCAGAGGATACCATATCCCAATTGGGCATCTCAAAACTTAACTGACTATACCAGATGTGATCCGCACAATCAAGTGTGAGGAAGGATCCTCCGGTGTTGCCAAGATTGACCAACTCCTGCAGTCCGGTACCATCGATGTTCGCAGTCAGGATAGAGACAGGAGAGCCTCCAAAGGAGAGTGGAAGCATAAAGATCTTACCGCTTGAGTCGTGGTCTATTCCCCATATACTGAGCAGCTCAATCTGCTCAGGGAACGATGATGTCCGTGCACCAGTGGGGTCGTATACAATAACCTGACCTGAACTGGAATACATTATGGATGTGGCTGCCACGTAGATGTTTCCATCTGCATCCACATCGATCCCTGCCGCCATCATGCCCGTGCCTAAAAGGGCACTGGTATCTACCACCTGTGTGTATGCAGGCACCGGGGTAAGTGAGGAGACGTTGTACTTGATTACTCCGTTAAAACCACCAGTGAAACTGCTTACGCTCACATAGAGGTCAGTTCCCAGAGCGTCCACATCTCCAGGAGTGGAATTCGCTGGCAGGTCCAGTTCCACACCGGATGGTATCAAATCTCCGCTGTTGTAGACTATAATCTTTTTTTCACCCATCGGGTTTGTCTCAGAAACGAACAGATGCGTACCTGTTACATCCAGCCCTCCGGGAGCAACGAACGTAGCGGCATCTGCCTCAGCCTGCAGGATTCCGGAAGCGTTGTATTTCATTATCCGATGCGGCAGCACCATGTTATGGTGCGTGGGTCCGCCCATGACGTAGATGCTGCCATTCCCGTCCACTGCTATCCTCTGCGGTCCGATCTCGGTCTCATCGGCAGGCACGACGAGGAGGGGGCTGGCTGTGCCACTCTCGCTTACTTCCCAGACCGAAGCAATCTCCGGATTGGCAGCCAGATAGAGTTTTTCGCCGTCTGTGGTGATGCCCGATGGCATCTCGATCTCACCAGCGAGTGTATCACCC
>JAYEGI010000165.1:0-11856 GCA_034659035.1 Methanobacteriota archaeon | reverse complement strand
CGAGTGTAAGCGGCGTCACGTCCAGCAGTAGCACATCTTTCTTCACATCGCCCGAAAGCACCCCGCCCTGGATTGCAGCACCTGTTGCAACCGCCTCATCAGGATTGATGTTCTTGTACGGCTTCTTACCAGTAACCCGTTCGACCGCAGCAATGACCGCTGGCGTCCTGGTTGCGCCTCCGACAAGGAGCACGCGGTCGATCTTCTCTTTCGAGAGACCCGCGCTCTTGATTGCATCCTCCATCGGCCCTACTGTACGGTTCACGAGATCCGCGGTCAGTTCATCGAACTTTGCACGTGTGAGAGTCATCTCCAGATGCTTTGGCTGCCCGTCCGGACCGACCGTGATAAACGGCAGGTTGATGTCGGTTGTGACCACTGTGGACAGTTCGACCTTCGCCTTCTCGGCAGCATCAGTAAGCCTCTGCATCACTGACTTATCTTTGGAAAGGTCGAGTCCTTCCTGTTTTTTGAATTCAGCCACGATATGGTCCACAATGTCCTGATCGAAGTCGTCTCCGCCAAGATGCGTGTCTCCGGATGTTGATTTAACCTCGAACGTCCCGATGCTTGGATCCAGTTCCAGAATCGAGACATCAAATGTGCCGCCCCCGAGATCGTACACCATCACGGTCTGCTCGCCCTCGGTCTTGTCGATCCCATAAGCAAACGCGGCCGCGGTCGGCTCGTTAATGATCCTTTTCACATCGAATCCTGCTATCGCTCCGGCGTCTTTTGTCGACTGCCGCTGGGAGTCGTCAAAGTATGCAGGCACCGTGATCACTGCCTCTGTAATCGCCTCCCCGAGATACGCCTCTGCATCGCTCTTCATCTTCTGAAGGATCATTGCAGAGATCTCCTGTGGCTTGTAATCCCTTCCGTCGATGTTTACGGTGTAACCCTTCTCACCGACATGTCGTTTGATCGAGGAAATCGTCCGTTCCGGGTTCAAGATTGCCTGTCTCTTTGCGATCTGCCCTACCAGACGTTCCCCGGTCTTTGAGAAGCCGACCACCGATGGAGTTGTCCTTCCGCCCTCTGCGTTCGGTATGATAGTCGCTTCGCCGGCTTCTATCGCCGCCATGCATGAGTTTGTGGTTCCAAGATCAATTCCTAATATTTTTGCCATGTTGTTATACACCTCTTAAATATTGATTCCGATGTTGTGGTATTAAGTTTTCGTGAAACTTTTCACAAGGGTTGAGTACGAACTGCGATCCCTTCAGCCGTGCATTCGGGCGGAGAAATAAGCAAAACCCCACCCGAAGGGCAGTTTTTACTCGATTTTTTGTGAAAAAATCGCTTACACCATATCCGATTCACCGTACCGCTTACGGTCCTCGAGTTCCTGCTTCTTTGCAGCATTCCATCCGGATACCGCCTGAAGATACCCTGTAACCCGTGACAACTGCTCCACGTTTGTTGACCCGCAGTTCGGGCACTCGTCCTTTAACCCGGGCGCGAGATGGGAACAGTCCGTGCATATAGTCATGTCTCTTGTGAATGCGAAGTAGCCGGTCTGCGTATTCTTTGCAATCCGCATCGCGAAGTCGCGAAGCCCTTTCGGGTCAGGTGTACTCTCGCCAAGGAATATGTGCATGATATTGCCGCCGTCCACGATCGGGAAGAAGACGTGCTCAAGCCCTATGCGCTCTGCAAGTGAGATGCCGGCGCCCGGTGGAATGTGAGTGCCATTTGTGTAGTAGATCGGGAGGTCTCTTGTCTTGTGGATGCTTGCAAGCGCCCGATCAATGTCGCCTTTGACCACCTTTTTTGCGCATTCCGAATATCTGGGATCGAGTATGTCAGCCACGGCAAACCGTCCAACAGTCGTCTCGGCAGGCGTTCTTGCAAGTGCAATCGTTATGCCATGCTCTTCGCTTAACTCCTTTGAGTATAACTCCATCTCGGTCATAGCCCGGATCGCAAGCTTCCACGCATCCTTTGATTCGTGCAACTGGTGCCCGGTATGATGCTCTACCATCTCGTTGATGCCGACAACACCGATCTCGTACACGAGACCTTCCAGATCGACCGCCTGTGACCCTTTCTCTCTGGTAATCGGATCCAGCGGGCGCTGGGTTGCAAACGGCATCCGCTGTGCATCTACGATCTGATTCATCCATTCCCTCTTGATCTTGTGGATCTGTACCGCGATGTCCATCATCCGCTTCAACTCATTAAACAGTGCCTCATCGTCGTTGTTCGCCCGGTATGCGGCTCTCGGGCAGTTTACTGAGATGACCTGCCACGCCCCCATCGAGAAATGCTTCCCGTCCTTAAATATGAGTTTATCATCGAAATCGGAATCAGTGTCCGCATTCGAGGAGAAATTATAAGCACAACACTGATAGCAACTTATTCCCTCTCCAGCGCCACGATACTCGGGAATCTGGTTATCGAAGTAAGGAGTACCGAACTTTGCTGCCAGTTCGAAGGTGAGATCATACAGTTCGGAATAAGTCGGAAGATCGGGGTGTTTCGCATTAAACTCCTCGTCCTCCTCCATGAAATCGGGCTCTATCGATATCTCCGGCTTCGGGAAATTAAATGGCTTGCCCCAGTAATCACCCCCTATCATGACATTCATCAACGCCTTAAACGATATCCGCACCTCGCGCTCAAACTCGCCATACGTCCGAAGCGGAGCCTGATCCTGATCCTGATCGCCGTTATAGATTCTTCCCTTGTATACAATGGGCTTATCCCTCCAGAGCTTTGGAACACCAGGAGCCAGCTGGACCGACGAGAAGACAAGCTGCCCCCCGCGTGCGACCATCATCTGCGTCATCTCGTAGACGAACATCTGCATCAGTTGCTCGATCTCCTCGTAGGACATCCCCTCGAGATACGGCGCAAGAAACGTCAGGAAGTTGTAGAACCCCTGACCGCCAGCAAAGTTTGTCTGCGCGCTCCCGAGAGCCTTTACTGCATGGAGAATCGCAACCTCTGCCTTCTTTGCAGGACCCGCAACACTCGACTTCGTGCCGCTCCCATCCGGCATCAGCCCGTAATAGAAGAAGTACCTGAGGTCCCAGTCCATGCAGAAACTGCGCGTTCCGAGATACTCGAGATCGTGGATGTGGATATCCCCGCTCAGATGCAAATCGGAAAGTTTCGGCGGCAGCAGGAGTAGATACTGCTCTTTTGAGATCTTGTCTGCCTTCTTCTTGTGCGAAGTTTCCGCATTCTCCTGAAGATTTGCATTTTCGTTCGACTCGAACCCTTCGCCCACATCGATCTGGTGCGCGTCATACACCGGAGTTCCCACCCTTGTTGCGATGTTTCGCCATTCGGAATGCCCGCGCTCAAGGAGGGTTACGTTGACGAGTTCGCGCACGAGCGGACCTGACAGGTTTTTCAGGCCGATCTTTTTGATGCGTACCTCCACCTCTTTTGCAATCTCTTCTGCCTCCTCCTCGGTTATCGGATCGATCCTGTAAAATCTCTTGGAAAGCTGCGTCTCCTTTAATAGCTGGGCTACGATTGCGTGCCGGTCCCAGTCCATCACATGCCCGTCCGTTGTCCGAACCCGGGACATCCGTGGCACGCTCTTCCAGTCAAGCGTCTTCTGCACGGTCTCTTGCGGATGACACTGACGTTTCATGGTGTGTGCCCCGCCAGATCATCCACCACATCCTTTCTGACCCGATCTCCGTCAAACATCTCTTCAAGGGTCAAAAACGAATCTCCGACCTGCAGAACAGGCGCCATCATCGTGAACACACCGTTTGCGCGCAGTTCTGTGAGCGCTGCTGGCGTAGACATATCTGCTTCTGTGTACTCGATCGCTACTGATTTTAGATAACTCTTCAGTTTCTTGCATTTCGGACATGTGTTGGTTGTGTATACGATGATTCCGGTCATGAAAACTCCCTTCTTGTGTGTAAAACGGACGTGTAGTTATTCAAACCTTGTGTATGATATGTTGTTTAATCATGAATTAACCCTGCGGTTCATCTAACAATTCTTATGTATTGACAACATCATCAATATCACACAATGTTCAAAAATCGGGTGATCTGAAATGTCCAGTGATGCAACACGGGTATATGGAACATATAAAGCGCACGGAACGCATGAGGCTGGGTGGGTAACCATTTCTACGGACGAGTACGAGTCAATGGTACGAACAATCGAGATATTATCTGATAAAGACATTATGGAACAAATTGCAGAGGGTAAATGCGATAATGTTAAAATTATGGATTTTGAGGAGCTTGCAAAAGAACTTGGAATTTAAAATTCATTTTTGTGTTTGATAGCTTCGATTATAACCACTTTCTCGTTAGGATCTATGGTGTACAGTATTCTAAATTTATTCTCAAAGTACAGTTCCCAATAACCATGAAGTGAACCTCTTAATGGTTTTCCATGTATATAAGGATTTTCTTTCAATTTCCTGATTTTAATAGCAAAACGTTTCTGAATGTTTTTATTAAACTTCCGCAATCTTTTTTCTGCGGGTTCTTTGATCTTAATGGTAAAAGAATTCATATCACGCACCTGCAGTGCAAGACATCTCGTCAAAGGTCAGAAACGAATCTCCGACCTGCAGAACAGGCGCCATCATCGTGAACACACCATTGCGCGCAGTTCTGTGAGCGCGGCTGGCGTGGACATATCTGCTTCCGTGTACTCGATCGCTACCGATTTCAGATAACTCTTCAGTTTCTTGCATTTCGGACATGTGCTGGTTGTGTATACGATGATTCCGGTCATGGAAACTCCCTTCTTATATATTAAACGGACGTGAGGGGATTCGAACCCCTGATGTGCAGCTTAGGAGACTGCCGCCCTATCCTGGCTAGGCCACACGCCCATAGTGCGGGTGATGTGTAATCTAATATCCCAATGCACATTAATCCATATGGTGGAGATATCCAGTGATGCAAAAGATATGTATGGAACAGATAAAATCAAGAGGATAACCAGTTTTACGGATGAATGTGAGTTAATCGTGCGAACGCTGGAAGAACTCTCTGATAAAGACCTGATGGAGTAGATTGAAGAGGATAAATACGATAATGCCAAAATTATGGATTTTGAAGAGCTCGTACGGGAACATGGGGTGTAAAAAGAGATAGCCTCAATCCATCATCGTACCGATCCCCTCATCGGTGAGCAGTTCAAGCAAGAGCGAATGCGGCTTGCTGCCATCGATGATGTGTACCTTCGAGACCCCACCCCGGATCGCGCAGACGCCGCCCTGGATCTTCGGGATCATCCCGCCCCGGATCGTGCCGTTCTCGATCAGGTCGTCCACCTCGGATGATGGGATGTGTGATATGCACGTACCCGCATCAGACGAATCCGAAAGCACCCCTGACACGTCTGTTAGCAGAATCAGTTTTTTTGCATGAAGGGCAGCAGCGACATCCCCTGATACCGTATCCGCATTCAGGTTCAGACTGTTTCCTGCGAGATCTACAGCAATAGGCGCGATCACAGGGATGTATCCGCGCCCTGATGTGATCATCAGGATCTCAGGATTGATGATCTCGGTCTCACCGACCCAGCCGAGATCGATCTCATCGCTGGTTCCCGGAACGATCACCGGCGCTTTCTTTTTGGCAAGGATCAGTCTCCCATCCTTCCCTGAAAGCCCGACGCCCTTACCACCGTACCTGCCGATGAGCGAGACGATTCTCGTGTTCACATTCCCAACAAGCACCATGCGCGTGATTTCAAGGGTCTCGTCATCTGTTATGCGTAAGCCACCTGCGAATTCGGGCCTCTTACCGAGGCGCTCCATTTTCTCCGATATCTCAGGACCGCCGCCGTGTACGATGACCGGATGGATTCCGATGTACTGTAAAAGGACCACGTCGCGGACGATGTCATCGAGGATCGAAGGCTCAACGATCGCATTGCCCCCGATCTTGATCACTATGATCGAGTCCGCAAACTCCTGGATGTACGGCAGCGCTTCGATTAAGATATCTGCTCTGGTTGGCATCTTATCTCTCTTATCCCATAATCTCCTTAGTCCTCTTTGCAATCATCAAAATTCCGACGGCAACGATCCCCATCCCGAGGTTCCGAAGTATTCCGGAAAGCATATCGGCGTACGGAATCTCAGCAAGCACGACTACGATATATGCGGAATGTACCAGGCAGCCAAGCAGAACGACGTACCAGCACTGCTTCCAGTAGATCAGTTTTGTCGATTGAACCGCATAGATGCACGCATATATCCAGAACAATTCAATCACGAACCGCACTGCAAGTTCAGTGCTTGATTCCACGATAGGCATGTGTTGATATTCACCGCCATGTCATATAAGACCACATGTTGACCGAGATAATCATCTGGTATGCGCTGATCCTCGTAATCGGCATGACTGCATTCCCGATAGTCTCGATCGTCTGCAAAAATCTCTCTGACCGCGGATACTGCATATCCAAGATCGCAGGCATCCTGATACTCTCGTACCTCACATGGATCCTCTCGTATCTTCTATTCTTCAGCAGAGGAACAGTTCTACTTGCTCTTGCGATTCTTTGTGCATTGTCACTGCTCTGTATCATATATGGCAAAAACGAGATGCACGTCAGAAGAGACGTGGTAATCAGGAATGAAATTATCTTCTTCGTAGCTTTCATCGTTTTTCTGGCGATACGGGTGTATAGTCCCGAGATCATCAACTTTGGAGAGAAGTTTATGGACTTCGCATTCTTAAATGCGGTCATGCGGAGCGACCACTTCCCGCCTTATGATCCGTGGTTCGCAGGAGGGTTGCTGGATTTCTACTATTATTTCGGATACCTGACTGTGGCTGTGCCGGGCAAGATCTCGGGGATCGCAACCGCGGTCACGTACAATCTCGGACTGGTTACGTTCGCAGCGCTTGCGGCAAATGCTGCCTTTGGCATCGGGTATGACCTGACAAAGAAGATTGGGTATGGGATATGGACTCTGATCTTTGTTGTCTTCATCGCAAACGCACATATCGTATTTTATATGGCAGCGCGTCTCCTTAATCTCCGGACAGACAGCCACGAACACATCTTTGGGCTCTGGGAGTCCACGAGGATTATACCGGACACAATCAACGAATTTCCGTACTTCAGTTTCACTTTCGGTGATCTGCATCCGCATGTAATCTCGATCCCGTTTCAGTTGCTTGTGCTTGTGCTAATGTTAAACATTTACAGGTCTGACGAAAGCGGGATGAAAATATACGGGATCGGATGGACTCGTATCCTCGCGGGAACAATCCTGTGCGCACTTGCAATAGGCGCGCTCTTTCCGTTGAATGCGTGGGACTATCCGACATATCTGATCATCTTCACATCAATCGTCCTGGTTCAGCAGTACCACGCCGCATCTCTACGGAATGCGTTGGTTCCGATTGCAACCGTCTCTGTTCTGAGCATTCTCCTTTTCATGCCGTTTTATCTGGATTTTCAGGGAGCAGGTGCATCCGGAGCCGGAGCTGGAATCACGTATCAACATACACTGCTGATCGATTTCATAGAGATATTCGCGCTGTTCCTATTTCTGATATTCTCATTCCTGTTCTTGCACCTGGATCTCGACAGGAGGTATGTGGTTGCCCTGATCCCGGTAGCCGCGCTCTCCCTGATCTTCTTCCAAACGCTGATCATCACCATCCCACTTACCTTGCTCTGTATATACCTACTATTTCACGAGGTTCACGAGGTTCACGAGGATATGCAAAGCGATCGCTTCATCATGGTTCTCGTACTGGCAGGCTCGCTGCTTGCAATCTTCTGCGAGATATTCTATCTCGATGATCATTTTGGTGCCCCAAACGAGCGCATGAACACGGTATTTAAGTTGTACTTACAGATCTGGATTCTATGGGGTATCGCATCCGGATACTGCCTGTACCGGAGCATAGCATTGTTAAAACGCAGAAGCAGCCGGAATAGCGGTAATAAAACGATCTGGATCGTTTTCTTCTGCATACTCTTCGCATCCTGTGGTATATGTTCACTCACCATCACCGCCGAAAGGATATCGCTCGATCACAATCCGCGATCGCTTGACGGGATGGTGTATCTGAACCTGTCCGACAGGGGAGAGTATCGGGCGATATCGTGGATCCGCAGAGATATTGCGGGAACGCCAGTCATTCTTGAGGCACCGGGGAGAAATAGCTACTCCACCGATTCAAGGGTCTCTGCATTCACTGGCTTGCCGACTATCATCGGATGGAGATGGCACGAAATTATGTGGGGGCGCGGTTGGGACGAGATAGGACAGAGGGTAAAAGATGCTGATACGATCTACCGCACTCATGACGTACCTCTTGCAATCGATCTGCTAGATGAATATAATGTCAGTTACGTTTACGTCGGGGCTGCCGAACACGAACGGTACGACAAGAGCAGAGGCCTCCACAAGTTCGAGAACGAGGATTATTTCGAGTGCGTCTACATTGGATCGGTTCGAATCTACCGGTTGAAGGGATGTCCATGAAAAGATATTTCAACAAGCAGTATAAATCAAGATGTGGTGATTGTAATGGATGAAAATTATCGATTGATGGAACGGATGGAGACTGGCATACCCGGATACGATGAACTGCTCGGAGGTGGCCTTTTCAAGGGGTCTGTGAATGCTGTCATCGGCGGATCTGGCACAGGTAAGACGGCTTTTGGTGGGGAGTTTATATATAACGGCATAAAGGAAGATAAGACCGGGATGATCGTCCTCACATCAGAAGAGGCTGAATACATAAAAAGGGAATGGTATACGTCGTTTGGCTGGGATTTCTGGAAACTCGAGGAAGAGGGTAAGGTCATCTTCGTCGATATCGCTGATCCGAGTCTGCGGCTACAGAAGACCGTGGAGATCTCACCTGATGAACTGATCAAGAGTTTTAAGAAGTTGCTTGAAAGCAAGATAAAGAATATAAATCCGGATTTGATATTCATCGATTCGCTGGAAGCCGTATTCCTGGCTATAGAATCAAGATACCGGCTGAAGAGTATGGTTGATGATGTCTTTGGCGTCCTGCGAAGGTCTCCTGCCACATGTATCGCCACAAGCGGCACGATCTATGGTGTGGATGAGATCATTGCATACAGTTCCGATTCGATCACCACCCTGGGTATGGTGCGTGTCGGAAACAACCTCCAGCGCTCGGTTCATGTGTCGAAACACCGCGGCTCAGCTACCATCAACCAGGTGCGCGTGCTGCAACTATCAGATGATGGAATCTCTGTACTCTCGCAGTCGCCATATCTTGAGTTTTAGGCGTCGCACAGGATCTCGGGCTTGGCTAGAAAATAATCTGTAATCCGTGTTCATATATCGGGATCATCCATTCACGATCTCGGCAACCCAAGCCCGAACTCATGGTGCAGCGCACGCACAGCATCCTCCGCCCCATCACTTCGCACCACAAACGAGATGTTGTGTTCTGAAGATCCCTGACTGATCATGATCACATTGATGCCCGCGCTTCCCATCGCGGTAAAGACGCGTGCTGCAATACCAGGGATACCGACCATGCCTGCCCCGACCACCGCGACTGCGCTGACATCCGGGTTCATCGTCAGCTCGCATATCACTCCGTTTCTGAACTCTGACCTGATGGCATCCGCAGCGATGTTCAGATGCGACCCTTCGACAACAATCGAGATGTTCGCCTCGGACGATCCCTGACTGATCATGGTGATGTTCACGCCCGCCTCTGCGAGTGCACCAAATACGCGTGCTGCAACCCCTATGGTGCCGACCATTTCGGCTCCCGAGATGTTTATCAGCGCGATGTTTTCGATGACGGTGACCGCTTTCACGACTTCTTTGCCCCGCTCCTGATCCTTCACCACGAGCGTACCCGTAAAATCCGGATCGAAGGTGTTTAACACACGCACAGGGAGGTCGTTTCTGATCGCGGGTTCGATCGCACGCGGATGAAGCACCTTTGCGCCAAAGTACGAGAGTTCCATCACCTCGATGTATGAGATCAGCGGGATGTTGCGCGCGTCTGGCACGATGTCCGGGTCTGCTGTCATGATCCCGGACACCTCCTTCCAGAACCAGATCTCATCTGCATCGATAGCATCACCTATCAGCGATGCCGAGAAATCAGATCCGCCACGCCCGAGCGTTGTCGGGATGCCTGATGCGTCTTCTGCGATGAAGCCTGTGACCACGGGAACGCACTCACGGATCAGCGGGAGCAAGCTCTCACGTATCCGCTCATTGGTGCCTTCAAGCGGTTTTGCTGCACCGTATTCGCTGTTGGTCATGATACCGGCCTCTCTGCCTGTAAGGTACGTTGAAGGGATGCCGATCGAGCGGATCGCCCCTGATAGGATTGGAGATGATAGTAATTCCCCGTAAGAAGAGATATAATCGTGGGAACGGCGGGTCAACTCGCCAAGATAGCATATCCCGGTAAAAGCCTGCTCCAGTTCGCAGATACGGATGTCCAGTTCGCTTAGTACCTGATTGAGAGTGATCTCGTCGTTAATTGCTACATGCGCCGCCCTGTAATGGATGTCTCGCAGATGCTTGACCAGTTCACGAACCGACTCGAGGTCTCCCGTGTCCGATACCTTATCTGCCTGCTCCAATAGATGATCCGTGACCTTCTTAAGCGCAGAAGTCACAACGACCAGTTCATGGTCCCGATAGCGGTTTATCAACTCGGCAACCCATCTTATCTTCTCACCATCTGCGATCGAAGCGCCTCCGAATTTCATGACCAGCCGCATAATTTATTATGATGGGTGCGCTCACTTGAAAAAGATAGTGGTTTTATATCTTGGGAGCTATTTCATTCACCATGCTTTTTAGTGACCTGCTTGGCATCGCAGATGAGCCCGTGCAGCTCATAGAGATGAGTTTCATCGACCAGAAAGCCTGCAATCTGACCAGACACCAGCTCGCAGAGATCGTCCGGACAGGGATGCCGTTTGGTGAGGTGATCCGGATAACAGGCGCGAGCGGACCAGGCGGGCAGGATGAGCTGCTCGGAATCGCAGTTCTTGTAAATTCGGAGGGTCAGGACTTCCGGATGATATTCGTAAACACGATATGCAAAGATCCGGGTTTCACGGATCTATGCGCGGGTTTGTGCGAACACGCGAGGAGCGTCCAAACCGTGGAGACAACGGATTCGAAGTTCATGGACGCGATCATCGAGTATTATTCGATAATGCTCGTGAACCGGATGCTATGCGACCGGTGTATATCTACAAAAAAACCGTTTTCAGAGATATTTTCAGAATCGCGTGTGGGTAGACTAACAACACTCTTAAATATGATTGAACAGTCCGGAAACATCGATTTCGCGGGGATGGACATGCTTGAGATCTGCTGCGGCAACGGGATGGCAACGATCGCACTCACTGAACTGGGCTGCGATCCGTTCTGCATGGATTCTGACCAATGCGTGATCTGCGAAGGGCTCGAGCACGGCGTGCTTGCCCCGCACCGGTCAGTAGTTCTGGACGCAACAGAACTTTCTGCTTTCTTTGATGCGGAGTACTTCGACTGTGTCATCGGATTCATGCTCGGTGCGATCTATCCGTTTAATAAGGATCTATGGGCGCGCATCATGTCAGAATCTGCTGTTTTGCTGCGCGAAAATGGGCTTCTTGTATTTACAGTCCACAAGGAGGAGGAGATCATCATTTTAAAGGAGGTTATGGACGCGATCGGGATGGAAGGAGAGATTATCGACAACCGTGACGCTGCAGGGGTGTATGATCAGTGGGTATATCTCGGGCGGAAGGGGAGTTCTGTAGGATAAGGACTCAGGCGTCGATCATTCGGAAGCGTGACAGATTGAGGGCATACTGAACCAATAACTTTACAATCAGGTATTTCGATAGGTAATTATTATGAAGTTAAAATCCATAATGCTCGCA
>JAYEGI010000164.1:0-11867 GCA_034659035.1 Methanobacteriota archaeon | reverse complement strand
AAGAGCATGCAACGCCATATCGAAGAGGTGCATAAAGCTGAATGACGGACGATTACTGAGAATGGAGTACGTCATACCACCGTGACACCTTTTGGTGATGTGTCAGTGCATCACCGAAAAGTGGGTTTTTCACGAATATCGCAAAATTTTATGTATTCCTGTAAAAGTTCCGGTGTCATTCAAGGTGAATTGGCAGTTATGGTGGTATATATTTCCCCCATCGTCAGTACTAATAAAACACGAACCTCGCACCGGGGTGTCATGGATGAATATTTCGCCCAACCCGTACATCTCCACGCTCGTTCCATCACAAGTACGCGACCCCTATCAGGTCATGGTGCCCCACTTCTATTCCAAATATAACCATCACCAATCAATTTGGAGGGGATACGTTTTGATTCTGCATCTAACGTTCTATTACACAGTCTGCTATCATCTAAAAATGTCAATACCAAAACTTTAAATATGACTATGGTCATGTATGACTATAGTCATAGTAAACTACAATAAATATCAATTTAGAGGATGATAACGTGTCTCTGCGTGAGAAAAAGAAAATAGAAACAAAAAGCAGGATTTTTGAGGTATCAGGAAGATTATTTAAAGAAAAGGGATTTGAAAATACGACTGTTGATGAGATTACAAAAGAAGCAGGGATAGCTAAAGGTACATTTTTCAATTATTTCCCGACTAAAGAGGCGCTCCTCATATACTTCGGAGAACAAAAAGATGAGTTAATTTATAATCTGATTGAAAATGAAACGAAAAGAGGTGCTCCTACAAAGGAAAAGATAAAGAATTTTCTGGTCCATCTGGCAGAAAGCTATGAAAAGGATAAAGAACTTACAAAGCTGTTAATTTTTGAATACAGACGATATATAGGATATTCTGGTTTGAGGCCAGGTGAAGATAAAAGTAGAAGCCACCGCCTTAGTATGATTCTACACGATTTACTTGAAGTCGGTGTAGAAAATGGAGAAGTAAGTGATGACATAAAACTTACGAAAGCAGCTGAAATTCTAACTGCCGTCTATTTTCATTCACTAATAATATGGTTGAAATCAGAGACTGCTTTCTCTTTTTCAAAGGACATATCTGGAAAGATAGATATGCTATTCGAAGGTATCGGAGATCGAATGCAATGATTGCAATACAAGTAGAAAATCTGACTAAAAGGTTCAACGGACTAACTGCTGTAGATAATATTTCATTTAGCATAAACCGCGGTGAAGTCTTCGGCTTGCTTGGCCCTAACGGCGCGGGTAAAACGACAACCATAGCCATGCTTTCAACGATGTTGAAGCCAACTTCTGGCAGCGCATCTGTGAATAATTTTGACGTGCTAAAAAATGAGGGTGATGTAAGAAAATCCATCGGCATCGTCTTTCAGGACCAGAGCCTGGATGAAGAACTGACTGCTTATGAGAATATGGATTTTCATGGGAGACTTTATCGTATCCATAAAAAAATGCGGCAGAAAAAGATTATAGAACTTTTGAAGCTTGTTGAATTGGAAAAGAAGAAAAACAATCTTGTAAAAACGTTTTCCGGTGGTATGAGGCGGCGCTTGGAAATAGCAAGGGGATTGTTGCACGAACCTAAAGTGCTATTCCTGGATGAGCCGACTCTAGGTCTTGACCCACAGACAAGAAACCACCTCTGGGAGTATATCGAGAAATTGAATAAGGAAAAAAGCATTACGATAGTTCTCACCACCCATTATATGGAAGAAGCGGACAGGCTCTGCGATAGGATGGCAATAATAGATCAGGGGAAGATAATTGTATTGGATACTTCCGAAAAACTTAAAGAAGAGATTGGTGGGGATGTTATCACAATTAAATCCCTCGAAAGAGATCATCTTTATTCTAAAATTAACACATTATCATGGGTTAAACACGCAGAGCACCATGACGATTCTGTTACAATTAGCCTACAAAATGCAGAAAAACACGTTGCTGAGATTGTTAATCTCGCATCCGTTAATGGAATTGTCATCGATTCCATCTCAATTCACAAGCCCACGCTTGAAGACGTCTTTTTGCATTTCACAGGCAGGACTATAAGGGAAGAAAAATCCAGCACTAAGGACCAAATGCGAATGATGCACCGGATGAAGAGAGGCTAAAAATGGACATCGTATATACTATATGGTTAAGGTATATGAAGCGTTACCTTCGCTCTAAAAGCAGGATTGTCGGCAGTTTGGGGATGCCTCTTTTCTTTTTGCTTGTACTTGGCTTTGGTCTAAATTCAATTGTAAGCCTTCCCGGTATGGGGCAGGGTTACATAGGATTTATCATTCCGGGCATCATTTCCATGAGTGTCCTGTTCACCTCGGTGTTTTCAGGTATCCAGATAATATGGGATAAACAGTTCGGATTCTTAAAAGAAACGTTAGTCGCACCTGTCTCAAGATTGGAGATTATGCTGGGACAAACATTTGGTGGAGCCACAACCTCTGTTATTCAGGGGCTTATTATACTCGTCCTATCATTGTTCATTGGTTTGAATATTACCAGCATAGCGGGATTTTTGGTAGCATTTGTGTTTATGCTGCTCATAGGGCTTTCTTTCACCGCTTTTGGCATTGCCATCGCATCGAAAATGGAAGACATGCACGGTTTCCAGCTCATCATGAATTTCGTGATATTCCCCATATTTGGACTTTCCGGGGCATTATTTCCTATAGACGGCCTGCCATCCTGGATGAAGTCTCT
Source organism: Methanobacteriota archaeon (assembly GCA_034659035.1). Taxonomy (GTDB): domain Archaea; phylum Halobacteriota; class Methanosarcinia; order Methanosarcinales; family Methanogasteraceae; genus Methanogaster_A. The sequence continues at coordinate 9,147 of JAYEGI010000164.1, read as the reverse complement.
CACGCTGTTAGACCCGTTGACATACGGTGTTGAAGGGATAAGGTATGGTTTATTAGGAACTTCCCAAATAAACCCATTTTTCAGCTTTGTCGTGCTCACCGGGTTTACAGTTTGTATGGTAGTCTTTGGGGCTTATTTATTCAGGAAAATTAATGTATAAACTACGGGGTGGGAGAATATTACACGAACGTTGTAAGATTTGCAGGAAGTCCGGGAAAGAGGGGTAATACGGATAGTTTAGTCGATGAAATATTGGTGCAGCAGACAAGCGTCAATTTCCAGATTGAAAAAAGAAGAAGCTCTAAAAGCAGAAGACGATCGAAAAGAGATTCGATCAAAATAATGTTTGATACCTTATGTTTAAACAAATCCTTATGCACCCATTTTGAGGTCATACTTTTCTAAAGCATGGTTCCGGATGGACTATCCTGACGGTGTATGTCCGATGTCCAGGCAAGCCCGACTGGCTGGGGTGGTTTCATGGGCAGGGCAAATACTCGGGAGGCACACTCTGGTGTACATGGTTCATTCGTGCTTGTAGTAACAATCGATTCCGGGAACGCTGATGCGCTAATCATCGATATAAACTCCGTGAACAAGACTACTATCTCACACCGATCGCCTGATCCGCCAGGCAGCAGCCTTCAGCCCACCCAGCACCTGCTCCCGGGTGCGTCCAGTGCAAAAAACGGTCGTTACCGGATCTCCTGCAGGAATCTTGCACCCAACCGCTGGGATATCCCGAATCGGCTCTCTCGCAAGCAGTTTTGAGATCACTTCGTCGATGACAAGATCGTGATCGGCAAAGACGATCGCTTTTCCTGCAAATCCAGTTCCGCCCTCGTTATCAGAATTTATCTCCGGCAACTCTCCCGAAAACGCCTTAACATGTGCATCGAATACGCTAATCCCTGAGACGTGTTCGACGGTATCAAGCGTTCCCTGAAACCGCGCATTCACCTCGATTGCCACCAGACCCCTATCCGTGATCAGGAAGTCAACACCGTTTGAACCCACAAGCCCCAATCTTTTGACCACTTGAACTGCAATCTCTCGCATCTCGCAGTCGTATTCGCTACGGAAAGGCGTCACGTTTCCTGAGTATGCAAATCTGTGCGCAGAAAGCCACCGCGTCCCGATCAGTTGCTCGTTTACGGCTATTGCCACAGCGTCTTCGTGCGTTGCGATGACAGAGACGCTTGCAGGAATCCCTTCGATATACTCCTGAATCAGCAGATCATCACCGCAGCCCCTGATCTCCACTCTGCTGTACGCCAGTCTGTTCGCGATTCCACCAACGCCGTAGATCGGCTTTACCATAACCGGATACTCGAAATCATCATCGATATCGTAGATCCTGGGATGCGGGAACCCAAATGACCCCATCTTTCCTGCAAACAACTTCTTGTTGCCGGTCGATCTTGCAATATCGGGCGGGTTATTAAGTACGCGGTATCCCTCCCGCTCCAGATCCGCATATTCAAACCCGGTACCGAGAATGATCGCATCAAAATCCCAATTCAGGCGATCTATAATGCCCAACAACTCATCATTGTCCGCTATCTCGTCGAAACAAGCATATTTATCAGCACACCTCAGGAGATCGGTATCTCCGAAGTGATCCAGCGAATACATGGTATAGCCCGCACGTTTTCCAGCGCAGACGAGGTATCTGGTGCTGTATCCGATGATCAGTAGCTTCATGTTATTTCTGGAAAGAGAAATAACCGCAGAGTGCGCAGAGGTTCGCAAGAGTTGCATCATTCTCCGCGTTCCTCAGTGTCCTCTGCGGTTAAATTCCCTATTGTTCCAATATGTCCCGTGTCAGGTAGTGCTCGTGCAGTGAATGCTCGTGCAGTGAATGCTCGTTCAGTGAAGCCTCATGATAGTGTTTTATGTACATGAGTAGTTACTTAAAATCAAACAGCGTTCGCTGGTCAGATAGCACACCTGCCAGTTCTGCGACACCTGCGGAACTGACGCCATCACCACCAGCACCATCAGGCAGTTCGACGGTCCCGTACCTTCCGCCCCCACCCGGATGGATGATCACTTCTCCGCTCCGAAATGCACGGATGGCATTCACAATCCTTACGTCCACGCCGCCCAGTCCTGAGAGGTCGCCGTCCACCAGCACTGCAATCTCACTTCCCGGCCCTTTGACGAGCGTATTCCATGCTGCCTGCACCGCTTTGGTCTGCGGGCTCGAATGCCCGATCGCCATCGCGATGATCTCGGCAAGCGGTATCAGATGGAGGTATCGCGGCCTGTGGTCCGGATGATCGGGTGCAGGGAGATCAGCAAGTTCGTTTACCCGGTCATGTACGCCTTTCTTAATCCTTCCGCCGCATCTGCACCGCCACTTTTTTGCCAGACAGTCCGGAAGCGAGTAATGCTTGAAACACCGTATACAGGCGGATTCATTATACTTCCCCTCTCCTGGAAACATCCCTACGTTTAATATCGGTTTGCATCCATTCTTTCTTAGAATCGCACTTTCCAGATTATCAAACGTGATCTCAGGCATCTCAAACCGATTAAACTCTCTGGCAAGTTTATTAGGCCATGGCGAGTGCGCATCCGAGTTTGTGAGGAAGGTTAGCCGGTGCAACTCGGATATCCGGTCAGCATAAGAGGTATCCGCACTCAATCCCAGTTCCACAAACGAGATATAATCCGAAAGATCGGAATAGCAGTCAGAAAGCGAATTATGGTATGCGTACATCGCAGTCCATGGCGTGAACGCATGACACGGTCCTATCAGTGCGCCAGCGTCCCGTGCATATTCGGCGATCTCTGTGCCGCTCAACCGAACCGCAGGACGCCCGTTTGTGTCGATATCGCGAGAATGCTCCGCGAATCGCTCACGTAACTCCTCTGCCTTCGATACGGACGGGATGATGAGCAGATGGTGAACCCTTCTGGAGTCCTCCACCTCTACGGTCAGCACAAAAGAGGTGTTGCCGAGCGAAAATATTCCGTTGGATTCAGGCAATTTCTTGATCGATTCCATCCATCCTGCGTGAAGGCAATCCCCGGTACCTACGAGGTGAACACCTTTCTTTGCCGCTTCCCGTGCAATCGTTGGCAGGTCCATCTTGTTAGACGTCGCCATCGAGTATTTTGAATGGATGTGCAGGTCTGCGTTGACGTCCATGATCATATCAAGGCAGCAACCTATATAACCCTCTTGGGTGAAGTGAAACTAAAGGAGTAACAAAATATGGCAGATTTCAGAGTTGTTGTTTCAGATGCGAATGCAGGAAAAGCATACCAGATAGAGGTATCGGGCGCGTCAGCGAATACGTTTATGGGGAAAACAGTCGGCAGCGAGATTGATGGAAGCGCGGTCGGACTTTCCGGATACACACTAAAGATTACAGGCGGATCGGATAAAGGTGGATTTCCGATGCGAGGCACGCTTCCAGGACCTAAACGGAAGAAACTCCTCGTAACCGGAGGTAGCGGATTTCACCCGGGAGAGAATGGTCTCAGAAAGAGACGGTCGATTCGGGGGCGTGAGATAGCAGGGGATATCGCCCAGATCAACACAACGGTTGCAAACTACGGTTCCACCCCGATAGACTCGCTACTCGTCGGTGGAGACTCGGAAGAAGAAGTAGTAGAAGAAATAGAATCGTAGTTCTGTAGTTATGGCGGGATTCCTAAACCTGTTTGGAGACGATCCGGGCGACCGTTTCAGGCGCGGGATTGCTGCACACGAACGAGGAAAACTCGATGTGGCAGAGCAGGAATATAACCGCGCCATCTTTTTAAACCCGTTTGTCGCACAGTTTCATTCGAACCTCGGAGATTTGTTGCACCAACTTGGCAGAGTGGATGAAGCGAAGGACTCTCTTGAGGAGGCGCTTCGGATCGAGCCGAAGAATGCTGCCATCAACAACAACTATGCCGTGATCATAGAGGAACTCGGGGATCTCAATGCGGCAGAGAAGTATTACAAACGCGCAATCTTCCTAGATCCCAAATACACTCATGCCAGAGTCAATCTTGCAGATGTTCTTGGCAGGCGCGGGGAGTATGCAAAAGCAGAAGCTGAGTACCGCTACATTCTCGCGGAGAATCCTGAACACACGCATACGCGGCAGAACCTTGCGGTAACGCTTAAGAACCTGGGCAGGTACGACGAAGCAGTTATCGAACTTACGGCACTGATACAGCAGTTGCCTGCTGACCCGTACTTGCGTATGCTTCTTGGCATGGTGTACCAGCTACAAGGGAAACTCGGCATTGCAAAAGACGAATACCAAGCAAGCGTCCGTCTCGATCCGAACAACCCGGCAACACACAACAACCTCGGAAGCCTGCTGGAAGATCTCGACGAGAAACAGGAGGCGGAACACGAATACAGGACAGCGCTCGGTCTCGATCCGAACTATATACTCGGGAGGGAGAACCTTGCACGACTGTTCTTTGAGATGGGGGATCCTGATCGGTCCGAACTCGAATGGAAACAGCTGCTCCAGATCCAGCCGAATAACGTGAAAGCACACCGGTATCTCGGAAAAATTCTGCTTGCGAAGGAGAGATTCTCAGAAGCCCGGGAAATCGTTACGGACGCCAAAGAGCAGGGCATCCTGGACGATGAACTGCTTGAGATGGCAGAAAAATTAAAGAAACTTGTCGATCAGGAAAGTCGGGAAGATCCAGACGATTGAACGCTTAGTAACCGCGCATAATTAACCTGAACAAATTAACTTCTTTGTGGCCATATTCTACGACTCCAAAACCTTCTCTCTGTGTTCTATGTGACCTCTGTGGTTTTATTTCTTATTATATATTCTTTAAATTATCTTATAGGCTAAACCACAAAGTACACAGAGATTACGAATTTTGTGGTGAAACGGGTTGGTGAGAAATAGTTTCGAGATGTATTGCCTTAAGTGTGCAGGTTATTCGTGCACAGTTACTCAGCATCTTTTCAGTAGCGATCACTCGACAGTAGATGTTAGAAAGTCCATCCGCGCCCGAGTCTTTTTATTATTCCCTATGGACGTCGGATTGTCTTACGCAGCCACAACTGCCATAATGGAGAACTGTCGATCTGAAAAACCGTTTACACCGATAACCTGTGTCCATCTGTGTCCATCTATTCTAATCTGTGGCTGATACTGTTTTAGCCACAGATTAACGCAGATTTCACTGACTACACCCATCTAATCATATTCGCATTTGCTGGGTTGGCATCATGTTTTCAACCGGCCGGAACAAATCAAAAAGTTTCCCGCGCCACATGAAAAGACTTAACCCGTAATAGCGTCTGCAATAATCACAATGCGTGTTTACGAAAACCCTCTCCTGAAACTAAACGTCTCTGTTCATGACAACAAGGTACAGCTCGATGCGGAGGGTGCATTATCCCTGCCCGCAAAACCGATTCTAAAGAAGATAAACAAGGTATTTGCAGACGAAAAACCGATCCGGAGCGATGAAGAAGAGATCATATTCTCGACATGGGTTCCCCCGGTACCGAGCATCCCGTTTGACCGGATGATATCAGCAGAGGTTGGCGCACTGCTTATGAAACGGGTGCCGGACCAGACCTCCGTTGGGATCACGATGCAATGCCCGAACAACTGCATCCACTGCGGAGCATCCGACATCTCGGGGGGCGGGGAACTAAAGCGCGATGAGATCGAGAGTGTGATCGATCAGGCGCTTGATCTCGGTACATACTTAATCTCCTTTGACGGCGGCGAGCCGATGATGAGGCAGGACCTCCCGCAGATGGTTGCGCATGTCGACAAGGAGAGGGCGATCGCGACATCGTTTACGTCCGGTTACGGGCTTTCCGAAGAAATGGCGCACGCATTGAAGAGCGCTGGCATGTATGCGATCAGGGTCAGTATCGATGGCGCGGACGCTGCGGAACACGACCGGATGCGTGGGCGTGCAGGAGCATTTGATGATGCCATAACCGGAATTAAAAACGCGCTTTCTGCGGAAATGCTTGTCGATATGTTCGTGGTGGTATCACCTGCAAACATCGACAGTCTGGATGACTTCTATTCGCTTGCATGCGATCACGGGGTGCACGAGCTCTCTATCTATGAGATCATCGCTGTTGGCAGGTGGATGGATCACGAGGACGAGGTAATCGCGAAAGACGATGTTATCAGACTCACAAAGTTCCAGAAAAGGATTAACCGGCATCCGGATGGTCCCAGAGTCACTGCGTTTCCGTACTTCATGGGGCCTGATCTCTTCGGCTGCTTTGCAGGCAGGCGGTGGATGCATGTGACCGCGGCAGGCGATGTTCTGCCGTGTGCGTATACGCCGCTATCGTTTGGGAACGTTCGGGAGGAGCCACTTGGCGATATATGGAAGCGGATCGGGGAGCACCCTGCGTACAAAGGATCTGCCGACTACTGTATGATGCGAAACCCTGAGTTTCGGAATCGATATATCCACTCGATACCTGATGGTGCGGAGATGCCGCACAGGGTCAGGTGAATCTGTGGCGAACATTTGAAAGTGTAGCGGATCGAAACAGATACAGGACGTTATATTATTATTTTATTTATATATAAAAAAACAAACATGCATTTATTTTGTCCGGATGAAATAGGGCCGACACGGAAAGGAGGGAATATGAGAAACAGAAGTTCTATTTCAGAGGCGCAATCTTACAGGAACATTGGTAAATTCTGGGATGTGCATGACCTTGCGGATCATTGGGGTCTGACAGAGCATGCAGAATTCGAGGTGGATATTCTATCTGAGATAACCTTACTACGCATTGGATCGTAGATGGCAGGCGAAGCGAAAATTTCAATACAGCATCTCACTGAATGGTAACGTACAACCGTGAAAAAGATGATCACTACTGTTGAAGTGTGGAAAGAATAGGGGATGTTCACAGCATATTGCCCGGAATTAGATGTTGCGAGTTGCGGACATGCGCCTGAAGAGGCAAGGAAGAATTTAGGGGAAGTTATAGCGATACAACTGGAAGAAACAGCCAGGCTCGGGACTTTAAAAGATTTTTTGGTAGAAGCCGGTTATACTGCAGAGGATGAGGTGCTGGAAACAGAGAAATATTGTGGGATTCGAAGAGCTTTCAATCTCTGTTGGAGCTTTGTGATGAAAATAAAGCCCACAAACTGGAAAACATAGGTTAAAATCTTCGAGAAATGCGGTTGTGTCTTTGTTAGACAGAGAGGGAATCATTTAGTATTTCACCACAAGGATGCAAAAAAAGCCGTAGTCATTCCAAAATACGGTGAAGTACCAGTCACCATCATACGAAACAACATGAAAACAGTTGGTATGACAAGGGATGAATAGTTGTACATTTTAGAAAACATTTAAGATCGCCAATCAAGGAACCGGATCGAATGAAGATGTGGCGGTCGGGAAACAGCGCGCAAACACTTGCGGAGAATCTGACAACTCCTATTCACAGCGTCCTAGACCGGAGCTTCGAAAGCACCACGCGATCGAAACCGATCCGCGCAAACGCATCCGCCACACCCCCCTGCACAACCCGAAACCGTTCAGCGTCACCAGATTGAACCTCGACGCACGCAAGGCGACCATGGTCCCGGACCCGGACGCCGCAGAAGCCCTGTGAACGAAGCATCGATTCTGCGTCTTCGATGCGGGAAAGACGCTTGACTGTGATCCCTGTGCCAGAAGGAATCCGGGTTGCAAGACACGATTCCGAAGGCGATTCTGCAACAGATAGCCCATAATGCCTGGCAATCTCCCGGACATCCGATTTCCCAAGACCGAAATCAACAAACGGCATGAAAACACCTGCATCCTTGATTGCAGCGTAGCCAGGTCGGTCTCCTGCGATATCCGTTATGTTTGTACCATCTGCGATTGTTTCAATCTTGTTTCGGGACGCAATTTTTGCGAGTTTAAGAATCATATGCTTTTTGCAGTGATAACACCTGTTGTGTGGATTCTCTACAAACTCCTTCTTCATTAGTATCTCGAAATCGAATATCTCATGTTTTACCCCGATCTCGTCTGCCATATCTATAGCACCCCTCAGTCCGCGGCGCCCGAGTAGCTCTGAGTTGGCAGTCACTGCGAGCACGTCTGCACCGCTCTCTTTCGCGACAGATGCGAGCACGGAACTATCCACGCCGCCAGAGAACGTGATCAGGATGCTTTCGTGTTCTGCAATCGCATCGATTACGCGCTTTGTCTTCTGCAGTGTTTCGTTCATGTTCGTGTGTTTGATGTTTGGTACCCGTTTCAAATTAAGTGGTGGCTAAGACAGTATTTAAAAAATTGGTGATTTATGATAATTATTGTAGACGCAGATTTCACAAATTTACGCAGATCTTGTCCTGAATCAGTGGAATACGTATTAATCTGTATGTGCTATAACTTTTAGCAATAGATTAACACCGGTGAACACCGATTGGGATTTTTATGCATATTTTCCAGAAAGACCGAAGATGCGTTTTACCATACTTTTTGAAGTGAATACAAAATCATTGTCCCGCCCCAGCCTCCATCACCATCAGCGCATACACAAAGTATTGTATCACATACGCATCAAACTCTGCATAAGGATCGTGTCCCTCGACAGCACGATAATAGACTGCATCAGGACATTGATCGGTACGGTTATACAGCCATGGCTTATAAGCATTGGCGATATCGTAAGCGGTTTCAGTGGTTCCGGGGACCGGATCAGCACCAGTACCAACCCAGAGATCGGGTTCTGCTAATCGTGAACGCTCATTTGTTAAAGTAGCCCCCAAAGCCACCTCTTCTCCAAGTTTAAGCATGTCTGCAGAAGGTGGAAGTTTCGATGGTTTCTATTCTTCTATGACACTTGACCGGGGTACATTTAGCACTCCCGATATGCCTGATGCAGTGTTCTTGCTAAATGAAGATACTTCCAAACCGCTATTATTTTGAGATGTTATTGGTAAGGATATATCGTTACGCCTCTCTTGGGCTGTACATACCATCCTTGTTGATAACGTGATGATTGCACCCCAAAAATCAAAAAAATGAAAATTTAAAAGAGAGAATGTGTTTTTCTCATAAAGACCGACAAATGAATAGAGAGGACGATTGAAATGTGTAATCTCCCAAAAAGTTCTCCTTATAGTGATAAACAAAACGACAACCACCAGTGGTATCGCCCACCATATCTTC
>JAYEGI010000163.1:0-2798 GCA_034659035.1 Methanobacteriota archaeon | reverse complement strand
ATACGGACCAGTTTGACCGCTTGAGTAAACGCCCATCGGGAAATCCGGTGGGCATTCCTTTTAAAGAGGTTATGTCAATGGGATTATATAAAAATACGTTAATTGTATCCGTTCTTGGTGGATTGATGGTATTCACAATGATATTGATCATGAACACGTCACATATCACGGCTACTAGATATTACATATTTAGCCTATTAGCAATTCTATTACTTGTATGTTACTTATTATTTCATACATTCTCTAAATAATTTTCAGAATTGAATACCAATATTTGTTTTAGAGATATGAAATGTTTATTGGCAAAAATAAAAACCTACAATTTAAGTAAAAGAACGGAAAAATAGGCTATTTGGTACTTCGCGTATGCTTTGCATCCACAGGGGGCAGTATACATGTTTAGCGTTCGGCTTGGAAATCGTAGACTAAGAAGAGGCAATCACTCGCCCCCCTCATCTAAGAACGGCACGTGACAGTTGCCCCCGAACCAGGGATCTGGAATCGCACTCCTGAAGGTCTCGGAGGTGATCAGCGGAATTGTCGCACCATCAACGATCGCGCCATCGACCGCGGTTCCGAATTCAAGGAATGCTACCTCAAACTGCGCCGCAGGATATGCGACAAGCTGGTCGCCGGAGATAATCGATGCCCCATCCCCCGGTCCATTACCACATCGCCATGCAGAACAGGCACGATACCTTGCTTGAGAATCATCTCAATCGGGGCGGCCGAGATCTGGGGTGATGAAAACTCTCCATATCTGGGCGAGTTCCACATCCCAAAACCTTGCCATTTTTGTTCCTTTTTGTCATCCCGTCCTCAGTAGACAACAGATAAGCGGCGTGCTGAATACGACGTGTTTCACAAATATCAATAGGCGATCACCTTTTGTAAGATCTTTGCATCGAATACTGAACGAAACAAAAACCGGATCAGTTCAGTGTATTGGTTTCATTAGTCCGATTATGAACCCCACCTATCAGTCCAATTCTTTCATGGTGTAAGAAAAACCAGTAGCAATCGGTTCAATCTAATGGGAAAGCTGCTTTCGCTCCAGTACTAAAATGAAACAAAAATAGGACCGATTAAGTGCGGGGTATATACACCTTTTCATCACCCTAGCTGAGATCTCCACGATGCGTGCATCGTATGCCACGACACAACTGAGCGGATGCACAGGCACGGCAGGGATGGCACTTTCGATCAGCGCACCGATTACAAGCTCGTTCAGCGATGCTATGGTCCGATGGATATTGGGGTTATCCCGAAATTGAAGAATCCGTCTGGAGACTCATGCTCTTCTGCCTGCGAATTCCTGAATGAGCCTGCTCCATGGGCCAGGATCAGCGAATTACCCGTCCCTGGAACTGGCGAGATCTGCCTGTATCTCGTAAGGCATGCAGGTACACCACTGAAGGATGCCTAAGCTCTCGTAAGCGCGGATAACCTCCTCCTGTTTTGCGGCGAACTCCTCTGATATCGACAGTTCCCTCCACTGCACACGGTCAAGCCTGGCAGGATTGAGTATCGATGGAACCTTGACCGTGCCGCTGAGACCGGATATCCATTCAAGCCCGGCTTCGCCTATGTTCTTGTAGGACACTCCCGCGATCTGGGTGCTCTTCACAGGTATCAGCCGGTCGGCATCGTAGATATCACCGAGCGCTGCGAGTATCTCCATCGCCTTCTGCAGGACATAGCCCTGCTCGCCGTTTAAGATGAGTTCTTCAGACGGTGTGAGGTGCATGATCGCTACCTAAGTCAGCAGTGTCTGGTAAAATAGATTTCCATGCCGCGCTTTGAAGTGTTGTTGATGTTCTGAACTCATGTCGATTCCGAGCAGTTCAGGAACCTTGCCAGACATCCCGCCGGTCGCATCGGTCTCGGCAGAGTTTGAGGATTGATATCCTGATTTGGTGGATGAATGTGTGACGTTTATGCAGATGAACGTCTGGAGGCTAAAATTTATAGGGACTTCTAATTGAATCTGGTGCTGGATTGGTAAGTCTGCCATATGGTTAAACACACGCGATTTACTTACTTAACTGATGATTCGTATGATAAAACTTGATGAAATAACAGAGAAATTATGCGAAATTGATTCGGAAAATTAGACTTTCCTGTCGATAAATCAATAAGCGTCTATAATGATAGTATAACCACTCGACTTTACAGAAAGGTAGATCTATGAACATCCAATTAGTACGTATGCAGACTAATGTGACGTAAAGTATTTATACTATGTGTTTCATGGTAAGGTACGTAACATTAGTAGGATGTTACGCAGGGTTCAACCGAAACCTTCCGAGGACAGTCGAACCCCGCAGAACAATCGCCCGAAGGCATAATCATGTTACGCCTTATGCTTACTTAAGGTTTTGGTCATGCCTCCGGGGGGAGATAGAACACAGAACACAAAGGAGGAAAACGACATGAAAAGAATAACGAAACCTAAAGGAATCAGAATAGCAGTCATAGTGCTGCCCGCTGCGCTGCTAATAGCAGCGATATCTGTGCCAGCAATTGGTGCACCGGTAGTGAATGGGACAAGAATTTCAAAAGATGGGAGGAATACAATATGAGAAAACTGGATAAATTATCAGACCTGGGTCGATCCGGTAGTTTGGTAAAAGCAGCATGTGCCGTAGCAGTGTCACTGATGGTGATGGCGGTAGCGGCAATGCCTGCCGTTGCATGCAATTGTGGAACTGAAGATAGGGTGGACGGAAATGATATAGTAGATAATTTTATCATTGAAAATGAACATGGTTTTGGGAAATTGAAGACGTTGGTGGGTG
>JAYEGI010000162.1:0-2876 GCA_034659035.1 Methanobacteriota archaeon | reverse complement strand
GGAATAATAATATAGCGCCTTATGCAAATGTGATGCCAATATTAAGACCGCTTGACCTGATAGCTATTGCATCATGGCTCAGGCGGGACACACTCGACAACATCCGGGATACGAAGGAGTTTGTGGTAAATGTCCCGTCCGCGGATCTTGTGGACGAGGTGATGATCTGCTCAAGAAATTACCCCGGTGACGTGGACGAATTTGCAGAGGCGAACTTGAGGGTGAAAGCATCACAGAAGGTGACCGCACCCTCCATTGAGGGATGTATCTCATGGATGGAATGCACACTCGATAGGGAGGTTGTTGAAGAGGGAAAGTACTCAATCATCATCGGAAAGGTCGTACATCTCGAGGTTGACGATGGATGCCTCGCAGAAAATGGGGACATGGATTTCGAGAGGGTACGTCCTCTCTCGGTGATGCTCGGCGAGACTGGAATGTACTACACAGTGCCAGCAGGCACTGGAGACTACCGCGAATATGCTGAAATGTTTACAGGAGACAACTGAAATGAAGACGATAGCTATACTTGGTTTGATAATGCTGCTCTGTTCCGGATTCACCGGAATTGCAGCGGCAGACGATTCGATGAATATGGCCGGTGCGCTGCAGGGTGCAATGACTACGCTCGGGGTCACAAATGAGACTCCCGGTCTCTGTGTGTTGACCGATGCCGGATATGTGAAGGTTAATGGAGCGACGACAGAGAATTGCATTACAACACTCCGGAATGAAACAGGTTGTTCTATCGGAGATGGGAACTTACTAACGATTCACAGGTCAGTAAATAATCCTCTCTGGTTTGCAATCTTTGACAATGAGACAAAGGACTGTGTTTACGCGGTTTACAGTGATGGCGTATTCACCGCAACGAAGGTAAACATCGACGGAGAGAACGCTACAACCAGCGATGGCTGGACTGCGATGAAGACCGCACTCGGTTCTGATGCATTTACGGTCGTTACGATCGCAAACGCATGGGGCTGTGGCGCACCGTACGACTTTCTGAAGTGTGCTGAATTCCATAACCACCTCTGCCCCGGGATAACTTCGGGTTACATGCTTGGAGATTACCTGCAGAAAGAGTATCCGTTGGGCGATGGCGAGAAATACGTGGTGATCGCATGCCCTGTCTGGTGCAAGGACGATGCGCTGCAGATTATGCTGGATACGACCGTCGGGAAGCGGGGCATCTTTGTAAAGAACATGCCAGCACACGACGAGGACGCACTCGAGAACGTTGCCGGGATATACATAGTCTGGAATGGAACGCTTGGTAGCGGAACCGGTCATGTCCTCTCGTTTGACTTTGATTATGCGCGCAGTGTTTCAGATGTGACCGAAAGCGATTTCAAGACATACCCCATGGCAAGCAGAATCAAGATGAACTGGGGGATGATGCCGTACCTGGATCAGCCGGAAACGTTCATATCGACGCTGCACACGTTCGATGCGACCTCTGATCTGCTCAAGAGGCTTGAGCTTGCAGGAGTCGATCCTTATGTCGAACTCGGTCTTGTGGATGATCCCTGCGCAATCGACATCTCTGGTGCGCTGCAGGATGCCATGAGCTCGCTCGGTGTGACGAGAGACACTCCGGGTCTATGCGTGTTGACCGATTCCGGATATGTGATGGCAGATGGTAACACGACCGAGTGCTGCATCGGAACGATCGAGAGGGTAACCGGATGCTCAATCAGCGATGGAAACCTCTTACCGGTCCACAGATCAGTAGATAAGCCGCTCTGGTTCGCAATCTTTGATAACGAGACAAAGGACTGCGTTTACGCGATTTACAAGAATGGAGCATTCACCGCAACTACGATCAACATCGACGGAGAGAACGCAACGACCAGCGATGGCTGGAATGCGATGAAAGCGGCACTCGGATCAGACGCATTTACGATCGTTGGCGTTGCGAACACGTGGGGTTACGGCGCACCCAATGACTTATTGAAGTGTGTGGAATTCCACAATCACATCTGCCCAGGACTTACATCCGGCTACCTGATCGCGGAATACATTCGTGAGAATTACCCGCTTGGGGCTGGCGAGAGCTACACCTGGATCGGATGCCCGAACTGGTGCAAGGAAGATGCCATTCAGGTTCTTCTGGATTTAACCCCTGGAAAGAAGGGCATGGTTGTGAAACAACGCGAGATTCTCGTAAGTGAGAACCCGCTTGCCGGAATTCTTCTAATCTGGAACAGTACGGCAAACTCTGGAAGAGGTGTATCCTTCCGGTACAACAAGGGCGAATCGTGCAACCTCACAGGTGTCGCTATCGCTGATTTCAGCCCGCCTGGTGGCAAGTCAAACCCGCTCTTCTGGACTGCCCGGCTAAAGAACGGTTTTGGACTGCTGCAATACCTCGATCAACCAGAGCGCCTTATCTCACCGGATTCAGATGAGTTCGATGTGACTCCCGAACAACTCAACCGGGTGAAGATGGCAGGCACCGATCCGTATGTCGAACTCGGGCTTGCAGAACCAACCGAGGTGCGTGGAGACTTCAACGGCGATGGTACGGTCACATCCGCTGACGCATTGATACTGCTTCAGGCAGCGGTTGGGAAGATAACTCTGTAAAAACGCCGAACATGAATAATAACAACAAGAGGTAACTAATATGAAGAAAACAGTAATGATAGTGGCTGTGCTGCTCTGCAGCATGGCATTCTCTGCGAGTGTGCTTGCAGAGAACGATGGAGTCGCTGCAACGAGCAGCGGAACGACTGTGAAGATGGCAGGAGGCACTCCGGGTGGAGCTGACTGGGGGTATCCAGCCCCATTTACGTTCTACCCGAGGGGTCCTGGTTATTCCAGGATGAGTCTCTTATTTGATACACTCACATGGAAGGATGCGGACGGGGTCA
>JAYEGI010000161.1:0-2882 GCA_034659035.1 Methanobacteriota archaeon | reverse complement strand
CACCGAGCAACACGCCGAGATACCTCCTCAAAATATCAACAACCGACTTCCTATCTGTTTTGTCAGGCACGACAACGATCAACTTATGTGCCGGTGCATATATCTTGATTTTGCGCCCTTTGGAACTCCATATACTCTGTTTGATCGTGATAAGTCCTGATTCGATCAGCGCATTCAGATTGTACTTGACCGTTGTGAGCGGGACATCCAGTTCACAGGCGATATCCGACGCCGACATCGCCTTGTCTGTGAGTAATTCGAGCACCTGCCGTGCAGAATCATTCGAGAGCGTCTGGGTGATCTTCTTCGATTCCTCGCCAAGCGGAAGTATCAGCACCTTCTCGCCACCCACATCATCTGGATGTGAAGGGTCGTTAGAATGCATGTCCGATTGCCACCGCCCGTAACACAATCACCACGAAGACCAACGTCACCACCCCGGTTACGGTAGCGTATGCCATGTTCCTGTGGCAGAAGTAAGAGATCGCCACAGAGAGGGCTGTGGGCAGAACGATCAAAGAAACCAACATAAGCTCGCCCAACATCCTGTTGATATCATAGCTGTCAAAAACCACAATCTGGATTGCCAGAAATACCACCCCGCAGACGAATGCTGTTCCCACCAGTTCCAGGATCCAGCTGCAGGTGGGACGGATATCACCCATAACATTCACCTGCGAGGGATAATATAGAACCGTGTCAGGTAGATGCAGACCACGATTACAAAAAACGAGAATACCGCGCTTGCGATCGGTTTGTACGGATGCACGAACCATGTGCTAAGCATATCCTGCACCGAGAAATAGAAGTGAAGTGTCGCAATCAGCGTGAGAAACATCGCAATTACGAAGAGTCCTGTTCTGAATTTACCTTCGAGATTGTTTTCAGTCATTGTTATCGTCCCTCCTGATACGGATAAGCATAAAGATCGCAATCATGACCGTAACCCCGGTCATCGCGGACGTGAACCCTGGCGTCTTCTTCTCTGCCGCACCACCAGCACTCCCATAGTCCATTAGTTCGCTCCTCTCCACTATTGCTGGTGTTGGCATAAAGTCTCTGACCCGAATCTCGTCTGATACGATCTCTTCGTCCTTCGGGATCGTACGCTTCGGGTTGAGCTGCACCACACCCTCTCCGCGCTCGACGATGGTATCGTTCTTCCAGATGAGCGCCTCGACTACGTAGTTGTAGCTGTCCGGAACCGCGATCTTGCAACTTCTGATGATCGTCTTCTCTTTCTCGACTGATCCGGTTGTGACCCAGACCTTGTCTGCGAGAAGCCCAGCGTCAACCTCCCGCGCCTTAACAAGCATCGGAAGATCCTTGCTTGGGTAGTCACCTTCGTTCGTGAGGTAGATGTCCACACCGATCATGACCCTTGAATCAGTCACGTTCTCGACTAAAAAGTCCATCTCCTGAATCCTGATGCCGATATCGTTGATGTTCGGGGTCTGATCGCCGATACCATAGATCTGCACCGATCGTTGCCTCAATCGATTCTCATCTTCAAACAGAACCACATCTATCCGGTATCCACCCTCTCTTTCGACGCTGATCAGTTGCGCTACCGGTATTGTCTTGTCCTTGTTGATGCGTCCGGCAGGAGTTGTTGTTTCACTCACAAGAAGCCCTGACGTGGAATCAAATGCTTTTAAGATGAGTTTTACTTCCCCGCTCTCACCATTTCCGTTGTTCTCGATGTATGTCGTCACATTCAATAGGACGCTGGTGCTCGTGACCCGCTCTGCCGAGATGTCGAGGTCAGTGATCCTGAGTCTGCTCTCTTCGAAATCACGGAGGCAGCCGCAGGTCATAAGCGATACGAGTATTATGCTGCAGAGGAGCGCGATTCTCGTTCTTCGGTGCATGGTTGTGAATTATCCGGTTGGAGGTATATGAATATTGCTTAAGGTGCGGATTCGTTCGCAGTTATCCAGTTAACTCTGATTTTATAGATCCCGATGAGATGATCTTATTCAACTCTGTTCCATCTGTATTCATCACATACAGGTCATCTACTTATTCTGATTGACTCGGTGCACTGGTATATCTTATCAGGAGTTTGCTTATGTCAGGACTCCGACAGCATCTTGCACGGAGAATGATGCAGGTTCGCCTTTGGTATGCGACCTCGTGATACTGTGATGGTGATAATTTCCTCGACTTTTGAATCGTTGTTTGTGTCTGCAATGGCTGGAAGTGATAACAGTATGGATATTATCACGATTGCTGCGATTGTTTTGTTCATATTCATGTTCTGACACCTCCTTTATGGATTGTTATTGGATTTTGGTCGGCGCACTCATTTTATATTCCTAATCTTCTTTAGATAATGGGTTAGCACTTAAAAAAGAAAAGGGGGGACGCCCCCTATCTTTTAATCACTGATATCTCTTCTCCAACGATCCAGTAAGGTCCCTGACAACGATCACTCGGTAACTGGGTAGAAAGTTCCGATAGATATCCACCCGGTAATTCACTGGTCCCTACTTCACCGCCGCTAACTTTGACTTTATCCCCTACACATGCCATAGGTTGACCAGTACCATCAATGACCTGGATTACTTCGCCCACGATACTTAGTGAAAAGCCATGGGGCCATACAAGCAAATCGTGGTCCACGCGGAGACAATCATCTTCTATTACTAATTCACCAACTAATAACGCTTCCATATAACCGGCAGGTTTTGGATCCTTTTGCACTGGAAAAAAAGGAGCAGATGATGAAGTGTTGATAGAGTTACCATTTTGCGGTGGTTTTTCAATGCATCCGGTAACCAATATTGACACAATTATTCCAATTCCTATTATTACCACTTTTAATTTTTGATTCATTTTCGAGTTCTCCTGTGATTTCTGTTATTCTTTTGGGTGTAGTT
>JAYEGI010000160.1:0-12203 GCA_034659035.1 Methanobacteriota archaeon | reverse complement strand
CTGCGAAGACCGCATTGCCAGCCTCAATCGCCCCATCATAATCTGCCAGCGCATCCTCCCAGCTCTGTTCACTAAAGTGCAGGCTGCCCAGGTTGCGGAGTGTCTGCCGACGATCAGCAGGAAATCGCTCGATAGTCCTGACCTCCAGTGCCTGGTTGTAGTGCTCGATTGCAAGATCAATGTTTTCGGCACGCGGACCGAGCGGGTTTTGAGCAAGGCTGTTACCAAGCTCGACCTGCGGCCCGCCCCACAGTTCTGGTTGCGCGCTCTGGTTCACCAGCCCAAGTGCGATCTGACATAACTCTACACGGCGAGGCATATCGGATAGACGGTTTAATCCCTGCAACTCTTGAAGCAACGCAGGTAGTTCGTCCGGATCGGAAACATCGGTAGAGCTTCCCTGTGGAGCCTGTGACTGAGTGGCAATCTGCTCGATAACCGGCAGCAGTTCAGGGTGTTCTCTGATCAGCTCACGTAATTCCGCATCTGTCTGGACAGACCTTAATCGATCCAATAATTCCGGCGGGATATCGGGTATGGGCCGCGCCTGGAGACGATCCGTGAAAGCAGCATCGATTCCTTCGCTCTGGCACCTGCGAAGCAGCGAACGATAATCCTCAAGGACGCGTATCGCCTTTTCGTCATCCTTGTATCGTATTAGCAGGGATTCAAAGACCTGGATTGCGGCAGATGTCAGCAGATCGTCCTGATGTGCCTGCACGATCGCCTTGCTGCCCATGTCTTCGCATTTATGAAGGATAAAACGGCGTTGCTAATGCGTTCCTCGTCAAAATGATTCTGATTACTCATGTGTATCTCCAACTATATTCGTGCGGTGAAACCGGCTCTGCGAGGATGCGAAGCATCTCTTCGAGGGGTTCGTGGTACGGGCGATCCCCGCGGAAGTCCGGGCAGTGGAAATCGACAAGTTCATCCGGGATCAGGCTGTAGTCACCTTCGCGTAAAATCGGGATCGTGTCCTTGCTGAAGAGGAGCGCGTGTTCCCATTCTGCCCTGACATAATCTGACTTTACGGTGTTCGGACCGATGACCGCGATCATGCGGTCCGATCCCTCAATCACGTCACGGAGTTCCTGCAGGAATGTCAGACCGCGGCCCTGCATGGTCTGCCGATCCCACCAGATGCCAAAACCATGATCAGTCAGATCATTGTGGGGGTGTTCGACGAATGGCTCATCATCGGCACAGGCATACGAAATGAAAATGTTTCTCATTGGATTCCCTTCAACCGGTTCGTTTGAGGAGATTGTGATGGTTATTGTTTATGGATTTTCTGCATACCACTGCAACCTCTGCCTTGTCTGCGTGAGGGTAACTGATAAAAATATCGTATGTCATATCGCTGTTCACGATTCTCCCACTATTATCTATTATACCCCATATCTCATAAAATCCTTCAATCCATCCGGTACACCTCAAATCTCGCCTTCGCAAGGAATTCGGGAATCCCGCGCACAGTCTCTCGGTCATATTCTTTCACCTCTTCGGTTAACTCGCCCCATGGAAGAAGATGCGGACTTGTCTTCTCATCAACCACTCTTGTCCCATCACCCACAAAACCATCCGCGCTCCGTTCTGATACCCAGCGTTCGTGCTCCATCTCTGCAAGGATTTCCACCTCTTCCGGCGTAAACTCATATAATATAGCTCCCACCTCCACCACTGGCTGGAGTCCATAATGCACCCTCCGAAGCTTCTCCTGAATCTGGTCTGCCTGTTTGCGGTTTGATTCTTTGAGACCAGAATCAAGTTCAGCCCATGGTTGCATGGACGGGTCAGCAGCAGCTTTCCTGTCCTTTTGATCTGCAAGATACTTCTCGTGGATAGCCTCTGCCAACCGTTCCCGCGACGCACCAAGTATCACGTCGCTCACCAGAAGACGTGAGAACGACTCTTCGTCGAGATGCAACTTGAGCTGCTCCTTTGCAGGAAGATAAGCCTGTTCCCATGATCTGCGCCCGTTTAACATACTCATCTCGATGATGGCTTCGATCGAACGTGTGCCATGTTTGTAACTTTTGACGTTGATCAGTGCTCGCAGCACGCCGTCATCGATTCTGAGATGTTTCGTGCTGTCAAATAGGTTATCTACCTTCTGTTCGAGTAGTGAACGAAGTAGCATCGCCCGCCTGATTACAAACACCGTATCGTCTGACCCTCTCTGATTAGGTCCCCTTATATTCACATAACCACGCAGACGGCTTGTGAAATCAGGTCCTTTTACATCGTTATACGTCTTCTTCTCTTCAGAGCTCATAGTAGCGGCATCATCGGCACCGCCTCCCGAGAATCTTTCAAATGTGTTGTTTATTCCGCCTGCAAAGACAAAGATCGATCTGCCGATGGGATGCATGGTCTCCCTCTCCATGAATCTTCCGTCCTGCATCGGTTCTAAAAAGTATTTCAGCCAGCCAAGTTTCCCATTAAAATCCGAATCGAACTCGTCAAAAAAGACGAGCGGAATCTTACCTTCCAGTGCAAGGTCGCGGACTTTATGAAACGCGCTGATCAGATCAGACTTTGAATCGAACTGGGAAAGATTGAACTTCAATATCTCAACCCTACCTGAAGCGACACTCTTTGCGATCTCGGTTATGCCAAAGGATTTGCCAGAACCGGGTGAACCAAAGACTGCTATCGAAAGTGGGCGCGTATAGCTCTCTGATTCGATATAATCCCTCATCAGGTTCCTTATACTGTGAAAGCTCTCTATCTCATTCCTGTCCACACTCTTTAACTTCCCGAAGTTACCTATTGGGACGTTGTTAAGTGCAGCAGTCTCCCCATCCCTTACGATTCCATAAGCGATATGTTCCAGCACTGGGTCGTTTATCTCTTTAAGGATGCACCACGAGTGCGGGTCCGCATCCTCCGCCATGTTCTGATCAGATATTGCCACATCCGCTATATGGTCGCCGCTCTGTTCACTGGCTAAAAAGATACCAGCTACAGGGTAAGGATATTCAGGTTCGCGTTTGAGTTTGTCATTTCCAAAACCCCGTCTGACAAGCTCCCGTGAAGCATTTAATCCATCACGCACCGCCTTTCCCACTGCATCAGGGAGTAAATCCTCCTGATCACACTGGACAGCGATCCTTGCTGCGAGTGCGGCAACGAATACAGAAGAGATTCCTTGCATCTTTCCAGGGTAGTTGTGCGTAAAGTCGCCCTCGCTAATGGTCGGATCGAAGTACAACCGGGATATTGCGTGGTCGCCCACCAATGTATAATGGATCGCGCCTTCGAGACCGAAGCGAACCACAAGATTAGTACAGTCAGAAAGCCCCAATCCTTTGTTGTACGCCATCTGCCAGACGAATTCCTTGGCGGTCCGCTCCCATGAAAGAGAGCTGCTGATGTTCATGCTGCTTGCACGCAGATCATCAGCGGTCACGACCACGACCAGCTTTTCGGAGTGATTCCTTGAGACGTGCTCCCACAGATCGCCGGAGGTGAGGGGGCGGTGCATCTTGTATACCACGATTGGGTTTTCCTCTTCGTCCCGTATTGCCAGAGGCCATCTCGTTTCATCGTCGCGAAATCCGTTTCCTGCATCATCGAGAACCACCATATTTGCGCGAGGATCATCATCATCAAAGGAAAGCGGTGCCTGGGAGTCTGTGGTTGGTCCTGTAAACCCTCTGCAACGATTGATTCGGTAAACCATCCTGTCTTTATCCACACCCCTACGGTCCGTTGAATACGGGAAAAGCTCCAATTCGGCGTTTGAGTGAAGGAGAACTTTCGGAGGAATTTTATCTATCTTATTAAGCTGTGGAGAAAACACAGTGATACCGGTTGCAGTGCGCATAAAATCTGCTAAAAGAAGCGCACCGCCGGGTTTTGCGGTCATGCGCGTTCCTGCGTAAAGTTTCCAGTTTAGCCCCGCATCTTCCGGTTTTGTGGGCCATTGCAGCCAGTCAATGCAGACATCTCCAGTAACAACGATTGTGGGGCTCTCACTCTCCATACTTTCTCCTCCTTTGCACTATGATTCATACCTATAGCGTCGCAATCAGATAAATTCATCCGTGCTCTCTCGTTCATGCGCCCATCAGCCGCAGGAACCCCCACCTTGCCAGGGGATCTCACGACATACCGCGATCCTCAAACGCCCCAAACCCGCTCGACTGCAGAATCCGCCGGTCATGGGTGATGATAAGCCCCTCGACTCCGTCCAGACGCTCAACAAGTTCCATACCATCCACGGTACCGAGCACGAACACCGCAGTCGCCAGTGCATCGGCATCGGTTGCGTTCTCTGCTATGATCGTTGCGCTTAACAGCTCATCGGATGCATATCCGGTCTTCGGGTCGATGATGTGCGATGCCCGCGCCTCCTCGCTGAAATATCGCTCATAATTCCCGCTCGTTGCAACAGACATGTCGCGCAGGTTTAAGACGGTTATATGCTCGGTTCTGTTCTTAGGATTTCTGAGAGCGACATTCCACGACTCATCTTCGGTCTTATAACCCATCGCCCGGATATCACCGCCGGCATTCACGAGTGCATGTGCTATGTGATGCTCCTTTAACACCTCGATCGCCCGGTCGATCGCGTACCCCTTTGCAATACCGCCAAGAGTGATCCCCGTCGACACCTGACTAAATGAGATACTGCTGTTTCCAATCGTGATATTTTTATAGTTCACCAGTTCCAGTGTCTCGTTGATCTCATCACCGGTCGGGGGCGATCCGGCACGCATTCTCTCTTTCCATAGATTTATAACCGGTAAAACAGTAATGTCGAATGATCCATTGGTTACTTCCGAATACTCGACCGATTTGGTAACGACATACTGTAAATCAGAAGATGCGTTCGGGAGAGATCCAATATCATTCAGTCTTGTAACCTCGCTTCCTTCTTCTGTACAACTCATCAGATGCTCAATCCGGTAGACCTCCGCAAACGCGCAACCGATGGCACGGTCCGCTTCGGACACGTCAGGATGCATCACCGTGATGGTCACATCGGTGTTCATCGAAACCCGCGAGTCCTCGATGCGGTGAGTGTTTATACACCCGGATGCTGCAACTACCACAACCAGCAGAACGGCAAGTATCCGTTTATCCATCTATTGGCAGGGAGTCAAGAGCAATGTCCACGATACGAACCAGAGGATCATGGTCATGAAAGCGATATAGAACCAATCCTTCCATGTAAACTGGTTTGCATCCATTCCCATATATATATAAATTGGCTTCTGGATGTAGAATGCCAGCAGCAGTATCAGATATGAGAAATTACTTGATTGTGAATCCAGGAAACTATAGCATATTATGCCGGATGCTATGCCAAGAACGGATGCTACAAGAGTCTTCTCGATGCCATCGACGTGCCGCTTGTGCCGGTCGATTGGCGGTGTGACAGCTTCGGCGGATTCGTTCTCTTCCGCCGTCTGTCTTGCAATCTTTTTTTTGCTCATCAAACCAGTGATGGCGTGATATCCTATCAATGTTATGGTTTCGAGGTTGTGACTTTTCAATTTATTCCGGGCGGATATGGATTACGGCAAAGAAGATTAACCACAAAAGACACTGAGAGCACAGAGAGTTGCTGTTTTCTCATTCTCTGTGGTTTTTTTCAACACATTCCAGAATATAAAAAAAATCTCGAGATTCGTGAATGCGATCTGCGAAGCCAACAGTGCTGAATGCAGATGGATGTGCGGCCCCGACACAAAGATTTATTGCAGTACCAGACAGTCCGTTATTTGGTTATCTGACCTGCGAGAACCAGACAACAAGGACATGTGATGATATGATCTTCCCAGCCGAATACAAATGCGTGGGCGTGATCCGCACCGATGAGACGCTCTCTGACATAAACAATGAACTCCTGCGCCGCAAGACCTGCCAAACCGCGGAGTCTGAGATATACTTCCTATCAGAGTACCTGCTCATCTTTGCGGCAGACGGCTACGCGGTCTACAGTGTGACAAGCGAAGGAGAGGGGTTATTCAGGACCGTAACATCGCTTTCCCGGATCGCATCCGGAGTTGAGGTCGTGCAATACGGTAAACTGGTAAATATGCACAACCGCACCGAACTTGTGAAAACAGCGCATAGATGCTGCACGGATGCGGTAAACACCGTCATCTTCAAAAGCGTGGATCAGCATCTCACATTTGTGCATAGACCCGATCCGGACGACCTGCTCGAGATCGATGTGCTCGATGTGATCCCACCTGTTCCGGGCTGGCTCACATACATGGTCGGGCGATTAAACGGCTGTCTGCTCGGCGAACTCGGGGTCGTGTTCACAGAGAACGTCCTGGACCTGCGGCAGTTTGAAAGCGAGGATGCGGTCTTCCCATGCTTCACGTCAGGTCTCCTGGGGAGATACCTGGATAGCGAAGAGATAACGGCGCCTGCCACCCTGATCGGGTGTGACATCTCAAGGATGATCCTTGAGGCACGTTTTCCCGGCCTCGACTACACATTCACTAACATCTGCTCGCGGACATCAGACCTGTACCGGATCACAAAGCCGTTCATCACACGGTGCTGCCAGTCCGAGCACTCCGGGCTCATCGAGATAGACGGCATCGACGGCGTGGTCGTGCACTGGGCAGCGTCTGGCTACGAGGTTGCGGATGCGCTCAGGGACCTGGTACAAAAGATCCGGTCATGACCATGATCATCGGGATTACAGGCACGCCCGGAACCGGAAAGACATCTGCATCCGCTCTTATCGGGGGCGTGCTCGATCTGAATGAACTCATTAAGAACGAGGGTCTGTATCACGGGATCGATGAAACACGGGGCTCCCTGATCGCTGATATGGATGCGGTGTACGATCGTGTCTGCGGGATCGCACGAGGCGGGGGCGGGGGCAGGGTTGGGGGTGGAAATCTTATCATCGAGGGACATCTCTCGCATCATGTCAGTGATTCCGCGATCGTACTCCGTCTCGCGCCCGATGAACTCGAGAGGCGGCTTATGGCGCGGGGGTATTCCACAGCAAAGATCTCTGAGAACGCGCTTTCCGAGGCGGTCGATGTGATCCTTATCGAGGCGGTGGACTGGTGCGATAAGGTGTATGAGGTTGATACGACCGGCAAGACGGTGGAGGAGGTTGCAGATACGATCCGGGGGATTCTTGATGCGATCGGTCGCGGAATCGAGATCGAGGGATACGAGCCCGGATCGGTTGACTGGCTGGAATCGGAAGTATCGTGCTTGGTTAAATTTGATTATGGTAGGTGATGCGAGACTTTTTAATAGTCTCCGGTAGCCAATCACCCCTATAAGTGCATACATTACGAAAGATTTAATATACATAAGAGTTATATTAGTATATATAATAAATGACAATATATGAATTAATAAGTCACTATCGAAAAAAGTAGAAAATGGAAAGATCGTCTAGACACTACCACTGATCAGGTTTGAAGGGCAGATGTACCCGTTATTTACGCCGATATCGCCGATCCGATGTTCTGTTTGCGGAAACCCCATAAAACCGAATGAAAAGTACATTCGATCCCTAATTTCGAGCTATGGTATCATAAACTGCCTCACCACCTACTGGATTTGCGTGGGATCCGAAATAGAAAACATCATACAGATGTGATACTAGTTTTATAATCGGAAAATATGAAAATCTATTGATACTTACCTTTGTGATTCTGGGTGCATATACAGCGCTGTCAGTGATATTCGCTGCAAAAACTATAGTTCGCAGAGACGATATGGCTAAAAATTCCTTATTCTTTCTTGCGGGGACAACTGTTTAATGTCACTTATTCGGCGGTGGTTGGTTTAATTATAAAATCACTTATATGCTAATTGGGAGCCTCCCCTACAGGCATGCATCAACAAACGCCTCAGCGAACCGCAGATACGAACACGCATGGAGGTGCGCATATCCTGCAAGCGTCTTCTCGACCATGATCCCGTCCCAGCCATCCTTGATCCCTACCCCGCGCGTAAGCCGGATCGCGAAGGTGACATCGCCGATATCCGTTATCGACGAATGATGGAACTCATGCCCCCTGAATGAGTCGCCAACTCCCCCAATCGGCGTATCCGCCGTGAACGCGCCGATATTGTAACTCACGACCTTGCCGCCCATCTCAACCGTGGCAGGGATTGCGCCGACCATCTCGAAGGTCTCGCCAGACATCCCGTGCATGCCGCTCTTTGTGACGATCTGCTCTGTAAGATACATCAGCCCGCCGCATTCACCATATATCGGCATGCCGCCTGCCGACGCCTTCCGGATGCTCTGCCGGATTCGCTTGTTTGCTTCGAGTTCCCTTGCAAAGAGTTCGGGATAGCCGCCGCCTATATAGATGCCGTCCACGTCAGGAAGCACTCTGTCATGGAGCGGACTGAAATAGACAATATCTGCGCCATGCAACCTCAAAAGATCGATGTTATCCGCATAATAGAAATTAAATGCCTCGTCAAGCGCAACACCGATCCTGACCTTCGCGCTACCGCTGACATCACCTCCTGTGTAGATGCAAGGTTCTCCGACCTCCAGCGGCGCGGCAGTCTCTGCGATACCTGTCAGCTGCTCGAGGTCGATGTTATCAGAAACGATCTCTGTGATCTTAGAGATGAGTCCCTCGAATTCGGGGGACTGCCTGCCCTCATTCACAGGAACCAAGCCCAGATGCCGCATCGTAAGCCCCATGGCATCGTCTCTTGGAACCGTGCCGATGACAGGGATGCCGGTGTAGTGCTCGATAGCGGATACCGCCTTTTCAGCGTGTCTTCCGCTGCCGATCTTGTTGAGGATCACGCCTCTGATATCAACCTCTGGATCAAACGCCCTGTAGCCCATGACCACTGCGGCCGCGCTTCGTGTAATGCTCCTTGCATCGATTAAGAGGATAACGGGACATTTCAGTGCCTTTGCGACCTGAGCTGTGCTTCCAAGATCGCTCAATCCTTCAAATCCTTCGTATAGCCCACGAACTCCCTCGATTATGGCTAAATCAGCATTTCCATCATTCATCGCATGGGCGAACGTCTCGAGCACAGCATCCTCTGTCATCAGGTAGCCGTCGAGATTCCTGCACCTGTTTTTACATACGAGTGTGTGGTAACTCGGATCAATGTAATCGAGACCCACCTTAAACGGCTGCACGTCCAGATGCTTGCTAAGCGCAGCCATGATCCCGGTGCAGACCGTGGTCTTTCCTGCAGACGATCGGTCAGCAGCGATGAGTACTCGTGGGGTGTTATTTTGTGTCATTATGGTTTGGGTTGGTATATGTATCCGAAGCACCTATAAATATTGATTTTCGGCATTCATAAATGGTCTCGATGAAACAGATATTAAGGACCCCACACAAATAATATATTCCAATGTATACTCGAATCTAAACCACTCTGCATCTGAATAAATTCGGCCTCCTCCTTGGTGTCGGATCAAACGCTGCTTCGAATATGAGACTTTTTAAGCAACTACTCAGGTATGTTGATTGGTCTCCCGATTGCGATCCTGTATTTTCTGGCAAGAAAAATAACCGCGGAGGACGCAGAGGAACGCTAGAAGCGCTTAACTGTTTATTTCCCCTCTGCGCCTCTCTGCGTACTCTGCGGTTAAATTCCCTGTTGGTTGCAGTATGCTAGGTCTTGGAGAGTTCCTGCATAGTGAAGTCCCCTGAATAGTGGTTTTAGGTACCTGAGTAGTTACCTTTTTAATTTGTTCTGGTCGGTTGAAAACATGACGCCAACCCGGCAAATACAAATATGATTAGATAGGTGTAATCAGTGAAATCTGCGTTAATCTGTGGCTAAAATAGTATCAGCCACAGATTAACGCAGATGGACACCGATTATCGGTGTAAACTACTTTTCAGATCGATAGTACTTCATTATGGCAGTTGTGGTTGCGTAAGACAATCCAACGTTCCCAGAAAATAATAAAAAGACTCTGAATATCATCTGAACCCCGACTCGTGCGAAGATGAGCCCCTCATCATCTGCGATGTACTTTCCGTGCGAGTTTCCCATCAGCAGACCGACACCAACCATTTTGTCAGACTTATGAGGGCCCACGCGGACGGAAACCTGCACCATTATGTACACCTGCGCACACATAATCAACCATGACCTGCCTGATCTTCGATCCATTCATGGGCGCATCCGGGGACATGATCATCGCCTCCTTAATCGATCTCGGAGCCGATTCCGCGCACATCAAAGAGATCATGGAATTGGTAGCGCCAGTCACCGTGGATATCGAAAGGACTACGAAGAATGGGATCTCCGCAACCCGAGTCCGTGTGTCAGAGATCGCAAATAAATCTGAAATCAGCACATATCATGAGATCGTAAGCGATATCAGGTCGTCAGGATTGGCAGATCCAGTCATCAGAGATGCTCTCGCGATCTTTAGCCGCATCGCCTCGGCAGAGTCGAGGGTTCACGGTGTGAGCGAAGACGAACTCCACCTCCACGAACTCGGGCAGGCGGATGCCATAGCAGATGTGGTCGGCGCATCTGCTGCGATCCGCGATCTCGCGCCTTCCCGGGTCTTCTGCGCCCGGATAGTTGCAGGCAGGGGGTTTGTGGATACTGCACACGGAAAATGCCCTGTTCCGGCACCGGCAACGCTCGAGATACTCGCATGTTCCGGGCTTTCGTGGGAGTACGGGAGCATCGAGCATGAATTGCTGACTCCGACCGGTGCTGCGATACTCGCGCATCTGGTAGGTCGGGCAGAACCCGGTGGCAGTGGCAATGGCAGTGGCGGCAGTGGCGGCGGATGCGTCACAACCGGTATCGGATATGGGGCAGGGAAAGCGGATCTCGAGATTCCAAACGTGCTGCGCGTCATCCTGTGCGAAGATGAGCGCCGGGGTCATGTTCAGGGTCGGGGTGCGGATGCAGACATGGATGTGGACGCATCCCTCGGGTGGGATGATGTGGAGGTGCTCGAGACATCGGTCGATGACGTGACCGGCGAAGTACTTGGCAACCTGATCGATGAATTGATGGCGATGGGTGCGCATGACGCGATCGTGATCCCTGCGACGATGAAGAAAGGACGGAGCGGGCATCTGATTCAGGTGATCGCGAAACCAGGGGACTCGGCACGGATCGCACAGAGGATCATTGAGGAGACCGGTTCGCTTGGCGTGCGGATATCTCCTACCAAGCACAGGTTGATCGCAAAGCGGAGGATGGGGTCGGTCAGGATCGAGATCGACGGTACAGGCTGGGATGCCGCGGTCAAGATAGCGACCGATGAAGGAGGCTGTATCTTTTCCATATCAGCCGAGTTTGAGGATGCGAAGGTGATTGCGCAGAAGACAGGCGTGCCTGTGCGCGAGGTGATGCGCAGGATCGTGGATATTGCATGGATCACCCTTGTTTGACTCTGTGTGACGATGTGAGTATCAGGCTTTCCACAAGAAAGGCGTCCATCTTACCAAGATCGATTCTTTCTGTTACCACTTCCCTGTGCACTGCTTCTGTGATTACGATCTAATCGTACATGGCTCAAAGAAGATGGGACCGCTTGATCATTCCAAAATGGATAAGCGGGGTGGAATCTCTTACGGTGATCATCCGGGATCATCCCCCCCGGGTTCTTCTATTCCGTATCTTAGATACACGCCCCTCCCACCAAGCTCCTCAAGGGTTTTTCGCATGGGGGAGTATATTATGGCGGCAGCTTCCCGCAACGTTATCTTTCCCTCTTTGTAGAGAGTTGCAACAATCTCAACTTCATTTTCTCGTCTGTACCCCGCAAGAATCTTTCTGAGCCCATCTCTTATGGTGTCCGAGAGGGTGGAAAGCATCAATAATTGGATATCGGGCATTTGTAAGGATTATCATGGTATTGTTCCACTGGGGGCTATGCATCCTCGAACATCATGACCCGGAACCGGTGACCGGTGGATGGGGTAGTCTATAATAAAGGAATAGGACTTCACAATTAAACCGGCACATCATAAGCGTTATTAAGCATGACTGATTATAAGCACTTATGCTTAAACGCACGGGTGCTTAACAATGATCGACACACAAACACCGGTAACGGGAGATAAGTTTTTCAACCGTTCTGAAACACTCGAACGACTGCTCATTACCGGGAGGAATTATGCACTCATTGGACTTCGAAAATCAGGTAAGACCTCGATACTCTATGAATTTGAAAAGCGGTTGAAAAAGCCGGATACAATACCAGTACACATATATTTGTTATTCAGTGAGAC
>JAYEGI010000159.1:0-36399 GCA_034659035.1 Methanobacteriota archaeon | reverse complement strand
TGCAACCCGTATCCTGATGATCCGGACAATCTTACTGATTACTGCGGATGTGGTGACTGTGAGGGTCATCTCTGGGATGACGAGCAGAAAGATGGGACCGACCTGAACAACGACTGCGAGATAAACATTCTCGATGCCGTGATCATAGGAGCGAACTGGAGACACGTGGCATGGTAGAAAAACCGAATATCATTAGGTTTTGTCAGCAAGCCCGAATTTTTTTAGGGTATGATATTTATCCACCTAACAATCTATCTTTCATTCTCCGGATACAAAAGAGGCGATATTCAAAATGAAAATAAAGATAAAAAGATCGGCGCTTGTATCGATCTTATTTATAATCGCGCTTATCCCCCTGTCGGCTTATGCAGCATCGGTGATAAACGTTGAACCTTCTAACCAGAATGTTTTGCAAGGGGACCTATTCACCGTGAATATAACGGTGGACCCGGCAGGCGACGAGGTGATGGGTGCACAATATGACCTGTACTTTAGTAACATGCTGTTAAACGCAACCGATCAGGTCAGCGGTACATTCCTGAGCCATGACGGCGCATCAACCATGATAATAACAAACGAGATCAACAACACCCTCGGACTGGTTGGATATGGTGAAATGCGAATGGGCGTGGAAAACGGTGCACTCGATCCAGGTGTTCTTGCAACGATCACGTTTAAGGCGATAGAACCGGGAACCGCCAATTTATCCCTGACCAATATTATAATAAGCGATCCGCTTGGCGTAAGAATCCCGGGTGTTCTGGTCAATGATGGCACAGTAAAAATTAATGGAACCCAGCTCGATATCTCTGGTTTTGTTGATTATAGCGATGGTATACCTGTGAACAATCCCAATGTGACGATAACGAATCTGAACACCAGCGAAGTCTTCATTGCCGAGACAAACGAAAGCTCCAACTACTACCTCCTCTCTACAAACTTCGCCCATATCGGATTGGGGAACATACTTCATTTCAACGCCAGCGACCGCACAGGTAATTTCACCGGGCTTGAACACAGAGTAACGCAAGCAGAGATGGATGCAGTCGGATTTGTGCAGAATATAACCATAGATATAACAGCTCCCGTGATTGCCAACATAGGTGTTACATCGATAACAAAGGATTCCGCAATCATATCATGGGAGACCAGCGAACCCGGTGATAGTCTGGTCAGGTATGGCACACAGGCGGGCAATTACACAAAGGTGGCGCACAATGCATCGTATGTGATCGATCACAGCATCGTTCTTGTCGAACTGCTCCCGAACACCACCTATTACTACGTTGTAAATAGCACAGACCCAAGCAGCAATTCCGTACAGAGTGCAGGACACAACTTCACTACTCATCCGGTGATAATCATCGGCATCGGCGATGTTACTCTGATAGCAGGGGAGAACGCTACCACCTCTATCATGATTCACAATATCACCAATGTCGGAACCGCGGACATCTTTCTCAGCTACAATCAATCGGTGGTTCACGTCACCTGCGTTGACAACAGCGATTTTGATTTCGCGGTCTCAACCATCGATAATTCGTCAGGCGTGACACGGATCGGTGTATACCAGATATCTTCGCCAGGACAAAGCGGCGAGGTGAAACTTGCGGATGTCACCTTACAATCGATAAGCAATATGGGGGACACCTGTGCCCTGAACCTGACCATCACTGAATTAAAGGAAGCAGGACCCGGCGAGATATCCATACCGACAGTTTCACTCAATGGGACATTTGTCGTAACAGAACTAACCCCACCTTCAGTGATACACCAGATAGCATCTCCTGTGTCCATTCCCGAAGATACGGATTTTGACCCGAGATGGGGAGAAACATCCCGACTGAATGCTACCGTGATAGATGAAAGCGAAGTTGTTAACGTAACAATCAATCTTACCACAATCGGCGGTCTACCCGATCAGCCCATGACTCGTGTTCCGGGCACTGATGTGTGGACTGCGGCTACTAATGCGCCTGTCGGGACTACGATCTGCCACAATGAAAGTTACCTGCCGCACAACCTGACCGTGTGTGCAACCGATGTCTTTGGAAACGTGAACAGATCGATAAGTGTACAATTAAAGGTCATATTAAACGGAGATGTGAGCGAGAACTGTGAAGTAGCACTTTATGATTCGATGTATCTTGGCAAGCATCTCTTTGGAAAACCCGGATTTGAGGCGATGAGTGCAGGGATCGGCGAAGTGAGTGGAAATGGGAAGGTGACGCTCTATGATGCGATGTATCTTGCCAAGTATGTGATGGGCGAATCTGGATTTGAGGTGCTTCACTGAGATAAAAGAGGTGATGATATATGAATGTGAAAAGTTCGATAACGGTGTCCGTTGTGCTGCTTCTGGCATTGCTAATCGTGCCAGTCTCTGCCGCAACCACCGTTTCAGTAAGTAATGTCTTCTTTGAACCAGGCGATGATGCCACCATCTCGGTCGTAATCAATAACGTGAGCAATCTCGGGGTTGCTAACATCAATATTGATTACGATCCTTCCGTAGTTTATATTACTGCCGTCAATAACAGTGATTTTGGTAATCTCTATCCGGTGATCAATAACACAATCGGTCTTGTGAAGGTTGGAGGTGTGGATTACGGCGATGGATTAAGTGGTGATGTTAAACTTGCAGACCTTCTAATAGAAGCAGTCGGCGACGCTTGCGAAACAAGCACGCTTAACCTGACTGTCAATGAGTTAAAAGAAGCAAGCGCGACTGAAACCACCATACCGTCAACGGTGGATAGTGGCACAGCGGTTCTGAATCGTCCCCCTGTTGCCGTCCCGCGATCTCTGCATCGCTATAACAACATAGGCGACCTCGGCAGGGCGATCTTTAATGGCTCCGCATCCTACGACCCAAGCACCGATGGGAGCGTCATAAACTATGGATGGAACTTTGGTGATGGGGAGAACGGAACAGGTGAGACGGTTGAGCATGTTTATTCGAGCAGTCCATGGAATGGGGCAGGTTATGAACATTTCACGGTCTGCTTGACAGTGAATGACAATGGAGATCTCCCAAACTCGACTCTCATGCCGGTCAACGTTTATATCGCAGGTGATGTGAACGGAGACGGCGAAGTCAATATCCTTGATGCGGTCATTGCAGGGAAGTACTGGAGAGCGACATGCGGTGGATGTGGCGACTATGTCTGGGATGATGAGGGAGCAGACAGAGCAGACCTGAACAACGATTGTGATATAAACATCCTTGACGCCGTGATCATAGGAGCGAACTGGAGGAAAACTGCATGGTAGGAGATAAACCTGGGAAAATGAAGAGAATATCGATAGGTTTTGTATATATTGTATTAATCATCAGCACAGCAGCCGTGATCGTGCAAGCCGAACCAGCGGTTGTGAGCGTGTCACCACTAAGCATAGAAGCGTCATACGGACAGACAGTTACGGTAACCATAAACGTAGATCCGGGGGGCAATGAGATCTGTGCAGCTCAATATGTTCTGTATTTCGATCAGCGCATCCTGAATGCCACTTCGCAATCTCAGGGAACTTTCCTCAGTCAGGACGGCATAGGAACACTCGAGATAGCGAATATAATCGATAACACCGCTGGTAAGATCGAGTATGGTGAAATCAGGACAGATGAAGGTCTGGAGCATGGCGTAACCACTTCGGGAATTCTGGCGTCAATCAGCTTTGAGGTGGTCGAAGAGTCTGCAATGTGCGATTTAAAGTTGAGTGACGTGATCTTAGTCGATCGGAATGGCAAGAATATTGGAGCTGAGATCGATGGCGGGAGATGCACCATAGGAACTGCTACAGGTGAGCCTGTCGCGGATGTCACAGTCGAAGAAGCATATACGATGATGGAAGAAAATCCGGAAGAGATCACTCTTCTGGATGTCAGGGCAAAGGAGGAACACGATGCCGAACACATACAGGTGCAGGGTGTTTTACTCAAACATATACCTATAGCTGAGCTGGAAAGCAGGCTTGGTGAACTGGACAAGTCCAAAAAAGTCATCGTCTACTCTGGAGATGGCGCTGATAGTAGAACCGCAAGTGACACACTTGTCCAAAATGGCTTTAAAGACGTTTACAATATGCTTGGTGGAATGGTGGAATGGAGGATCAGTTTTCCGGTATCTACACGGATTGCACCCACGCCTGCGATAACAGCAACTCCCGCACCATCCCCACCAGCTTCTACTACCTCGCCTACACCAGAAGGAAACCCACCAGAAGGAAACCCACCAGAAGGAAACCCACCAGAAGGAAAACGAAACTTGCCCGGATTTGAAGCGGCACTTGCAGTGACGGGATTGCTTGCAATATCATACAGCTTCATAACAAGGAGGGGGAATAGAAGATGAATAAAGCCCTGTTAGTTATTGTGATCACTCTATTAAGCATGTTTTTTATTTCATCCGTACAAATGTGCTCTGCAGAGCCAACAATAAGCGTCGAACCATCCTACTTAACAGTTTCACCTGGAGAGTCCTTTACGGTGAATATAACGGTGGATCCGGACGGTGCTGAGATAGCTGGTGGTGGTTACATCCTCTATTTTGATAATGCTGTGTTGAAGGCACTAAGTCAAAGTCAAGGACCGTTCCTCGGCGGTAATATAGTGGCAAACGATATTTATAATTCCAATGGCAGTCTCGATTACGGCGAATGGAAAATAGGTAGTGCGACTGACTCTGGTGTGCTGACGACGATAGAGTTTGAGGCGATAAGCACCGGTATCAGTGAACTTCACTTCGAGTCGGCTATATTAAGCGATCCCGGTGCGATCGAGATTTCAGGCGTTTGGGTCAATGATGGAACCTGCAATATAGAATCTGCAGGACAAACACCCACAGCTACGCCCACTCAAACTTCGGGAGGTAGTGGCGACAATGGGCGGCGATCTGCATCGCATACCCAAAATCCGATTCCAACTTCTACTCCTTTGCCAACTCAAACAGCAGGTCTGACATCAACGCCAACTCTAACGGCAACCTCTTTGCCGTCGGCATCTCCAACCACGGCTACATCACAGAATCCAGGAGCTTCAACGTCCCAGTCAGAAGAGAAGAGTAATAAACTTCCCGGATTTGGAGCTTCGTTTGCAATAACCGGATTGGTTATGATAGCACATCTAATATTAAAAGAAAAAAGGTGGAAGTAAAAATGAATAAAGCTTTGATAGTAGCGATTGCTACTGTAGGTATAATCGTTTCTGTGCAAATTGGATTTGCAGCTACGACATCGACTGGATCACAGACAGGACTAACAATAAATGTTGAACCGCCCTATCTAAGTGTCTCACAAGGGGATACGTTCACGGTGAACATAGTGGTAGATCCGGACGGTACTGAGATAGCCGGTGTTGATTACATCCTTCGTTTTGATAATGCTGTGTTGAATGTACTAAGTCAAAATAAAGGACAGTTTCTTGGCGGCGATATAATGGTGAACATTACCGATAATCTCAATGGCAGTGTAGATTACGGCGAATATAGAAAAGACAGCAGTGGTGTAACTGATCCGGGTGTGCTGACGACGATAGAGTTTGAGGCTATAAGCACAGGTATCAGTGAATTTCACTTCGAGCATGTCCTGTTGAGCGATCCCGATGGTTCCAGGATTCGAGGCGTTGCTATCTGCAATGGACGTGTTGGGATTGACCAGCCGCCATCCTCGTTTATGATCTGTGGACACGTCTTTAATGAGGACGAAAGTGTATGCAACAATCCGGCGGTTACAATAACAAACCTGAATACGTGCATGGAATGGGTGGATGTTACGGCTGAAAGTTCAAACTACTACCGGCTCGTGCTTGCAAGCTGCGGTGACGTCATTGCAAACGATACGCTCCGGTTTAATGCCACAAGTCCGGATGGGTGCATTGTCACAGAGTACACCGTTACCCGTGATGATGTAACTGCTGGCGGCTTTGAGCATGACATCACGCCTGAGTTTTGTCCACCGGGTGATGTTAATGGCGATGGTAAAATCACGTCCGCTGACGCTGCGATTGTACTGCAGATGGCAGTTTGTGGAGACAATAACAAGATTGCTGACGTCAACGGTGACGGTAGCGTAACATCGCTCGACGCCCTCATTATCCTGCAAGCGGCAGCTAATAATATAGACATTTCATAGCATGTAATATGCATTATACTATGAATAAAATAAATTTACTGGGGGTGATCAATGAAACATTACTAACCCTGACAACAGCTGCCAGAGCCGTGTACCAACGCGTTTGTGGCAAGACAATCTCGGGACTTTTCCCGTAGTTTGGTATTTCAAGTAGAGAACAACTCAAGAATAAATGGGAGGTATAATTATGGAATTGAAAAGACTACATTCAACAGGCACAATTATTGCACTATGCATAATAATTGCAACAATACAGGCAGCTTCTGCTGCACCGACGATATGTGTCGAACCGTCGTACCAGAGCGTATCACCCGGAGATACATTCACACTAAACATAACAGTGGACCCGGATGGTACTGAGGTAGCGGGTATTGACTACATTATTCACTTCAACAATGCCGTATCGAGTGCAATATGCCAAAACAAGGGGACGTTTCTCGGCGGCATGGAAATGGCGAACATTACCGATAATCCCAATGGCAGTCTCGATTATGGCGAATACAGAACAGACGGTGGTGTAACTGACCCCGGTGTGCTGACGACGATCCGGTTTGAGGCGATAAGCACCGGTATCAGTGAACTTCACTTCGAGCATGTCCTGTTGAGCGATCCCGACGGCAACAAAATTAAAAATGTTGCTATCTGCGATGGACGTGTTGGGATCGGCAAGCCGTTGACCCCTTTCACGATCAGTGGATATGTTTTCAATGAAGACGAAATCGCATGCACCAATCCGGCGGTCACCGTAACAAACCTGAATACATGCGGGGACTGGGCGGCTGTTGTGGCTGAAAGCTCGAACTACTACCAGCTCACACTTGCAAGCTGCGCTGATGCCATTGCAGACGATATCCTGCGGTTCGATGTCGCAGGGTGCTCGCAGTCGAACACCACATCACACACCGTCACTCAGGCTGAAGTGGTTGCTGGTGGTTTTGAGTGTAACATCACTCTTGAAACTGCCGAGCCAGACACTACACCACCTGTCATCACGGATGTCGCAAACGGCACACCAGCAAATAGTTCGGTGACTATCACATGGACCACTGACGAAGCAAGTGACAGTCTGGTCAAGTATGGCACCATATCCGGTGTTTATACGGATGATATATCTGATGTGGTGATGACCACCTCGCACAGCATTGATCTTTCCGGGCTAATTGAAGGTACTACATATTACTTTGTGGTGAACAGCACTGATGCCAGTGACAATCCAAACGAGAGTGTTGAACACAGTTTCACGACATCGAGTACTGCTGACATCGATCCGCCTGTGATCACCAATGTCGCAAACGGCACACCAACAGATAGTTCGGTGATTATCACATGGGGTACTGATGAAGCAAGCGACAGTCTGGTCAAGTATGGCAATACATCCGGCACTTACACGAAAAGTGAAACCAATGCAACGATGGTGACCGCACACAGCGTCACGCTGACCGGATTGAGTTCGGATACGAGCTACTACTTCGTGGTGAACAGTACTGATGCAAGCGGTAATTCGAACGAGAGCGAGGAGCATAGCTTCATGACAGCAGCAGCAGAATCGGTAAACCCGCCGGAACTTGTCTCCTGCGTGATAACTCCGACTCCACCGGTCGTACGGGGCACCAACGTATCGGTCGATTGTCTCTTCTCGGAGGATGTGGATTATGAGATCCGCATCGAGGATGCTACAGGTGCATTGATCGAGAATATTGGCAGCGGAACTGCAACGAATCCGGCTCCGAAGTGGTGGAACACTACCATCAGAACCCCTGCCGGAACCTACATCGTAAACGTGTCCCTGAACAATTCAACATCAGGGTTGTCACCGTATAATGATACGAACACCATCGAGGTCATCGCTGCAACAGAAATGCCCACGGTGAGTATCGGAAGTGCAGAGGGCAGCGTTGGGGATACTGTGAATGTATCGATCAATATCACGGACGCATTGGCTATATGTGCCATGGATATCAGAGTGGCCTACAATGCAAGCATCCTGAATGCAACAGATGTTGCGAATGGATCGATGATAGGGAGCCTATCTGCACCACTCGTGGCGTACCATGCCGGCTATGTGGATGTAAACATCAGTTGTATAACACTTGAAGCGATCAATGGCGATGGCGAGTTGTTTATCGTAACATTCGATGTGGTCGGTGGTGACACTGGCGATAGCTACGTACTTGCCCTGGAGGCTGAGGCATATACAAATGACACACCACCACAGCCCGTGGATATGGTGACGAAGAATGGAGTTGTCAATGTAACGGATGGCGCAGCAGACACCACACCACCAACGGTCATCGGCAATTTACCTACCGGAACCGATGTTCCAGTAGCCACTGACGTAACCGTAACATTCGATGAGGCGATGAATCAGACCTCGGCAGAAGGCGCATTCTCGATCACGCCGGATGTGGATGGAGCATTCAGCTGGAGCGGGAATATCATGACCTTCACGCCTGGTGCCGACCTTGCTGATAACACCACATACGATGTAACCATCAGCACCGGTGCAAAGGATCTTGCAGGCAATCAACTGGCAGAGCTATTCACATGCAACTTCACGACTGGGACTGTGGTGCCGGGTTCGACAACCGTATCCATCGAAGATGTCACCGTATCGCTAGGAGAGAGCATCGTCGTGCCGATCATGGTCAATTACGTGACGAATCTGGGTGGCTGCGAGCTCAATATGACCTACAACGAATCAGTCGTTCATGTGACTGACGTTACGCCAGGAGATTTGGATTTGCTTGTATCTACCTTCGACAATGGTTCTGGCTGGATGTATGCAAATGCGATCAACGCATCAGGATTGGACGGAGACGTGGTCTTTGCTTATGTCAATCTCACTGCTATGGGCAGTAAGGGTGATGCGAGTCTGTTGGATATCACAGTTAAGGATCTGTTTGATGTGGGTTATGACAAAGTCACACACACGGTGATCGATGGAACGTTCACCATAGGAGCAGACACCGAACCGCCACTGGTTACGGATGCATCGGCAAGCAGGGATGCGATATTAAACGGCAACGACAGACCAAGAGCGCCTGGAACGAATGTGACTGTGCTGGATGTCACGGTGACCGATGAAGAGGGCGAAGTTGCAAATGTCACCATCGATCTATCATCAATAGGTGGATCTCCTGTCCAGCCGATGGAGCGCATTACCGGAACCGATGTCTGGACAGTGACCACGAATGCAACGGATGGCGTCAATCTCACCCATCAGTTGACCATCAATGCAACCGATAACGAAGGGAACTATAACAACACGGTTGCCATCGAACTGACCGTCCTCAGGAGGGGTGACGTGCACAGGGATAATATTATCGACGGCAATGATGTGATGTACATAGCCAGATATTTGGCAGGTCTTGAACCGGAATGCTCAAGTCCGCCGGCTGAAATGGTACTGGTTGGAGATGTTGTAGGCACATCCGGAGACCCGGAGGGTGACGGCATTGTGGACCTGATGGATGCAGTGTACATAGCGAGGTATGAGGCTGGCTTGGAGATCAAGCCTTAACCTCTTTTTTTTTTATTTTTAGTGCTATGTCCGGATGGATAAGACTGATCTGCCTGAGCGTGATCGTGTTTCTTTCGATACCGCTGGTATCTGCCACAACCATCAGCATCGCTGATGTTGATGTTGAATACGGCAGCACGATCATAGCACCTATCCGGATCGCCAATGCAACGATCCTGGGTGGATGCGAGATCAATATCACATATAACTCCTCGGTTGTCTATGTGACCGGTGTTACTCCGGGGGATATGAATCTGCTCGCATATAACATCGACAACGAGTTCGGATGGGTGTATGTGAATGCTATCAACGTATCAGGACAGAACGGCGATGCAACCCTTGCATGCGTCAATCTCACCGCGGTGGGGGATGTGGCCGATGTGAGCCCACTAAACATCACAGCCGTTACCCTATTTGACACAGACTACAACAGAACGCCATGCGTGACGCGTAATGGGTCGTTTACAGTCCTGCCGTCGGGTGTTGCCACAATCAGCATCGGCAATGGCAGCGACATCATGACCACATCGATCGCAATCGAAGATGGCGCAAACGTGTGTGCATGTGACATAACGCTCACGTTCAACGCATCGGTCGTGAATGTCACGGACGTGACCTGCGGAGATATGGATGTTACCATGGCAAATCTTGAGCATGTACATGAAGGGTTTGTGCGCATCGGCACATTCCAGACCGATAACCCAGGGATGAGCGGAAACATCGCATTCGCGAATGTTACGTTCGAACCGGTTGGGAACATCGGAGATACATGCTCCTTGAACCTGAGCGTGACTACGTTTAAGGATGCGACTTCGATAGGCAACGAGATGCCGTACCTTGTGAGAAATGGGACGTATACGGTATTGTTGTTAAACGGCGATGTCAATGACGACGACGTAGTGGACATCCACGATGCCATGTATCTCGCAAAGCACGTACTTGGGATTACAGGATTCGAGGTGACCATCGTTGAAGCGGCAGATGTCAATGACGATAAGGTGATCGATATCGCTGATGCGATGTATCTTGCGAAGCATGTGCTCGGAATTACCGGATTTGAGGAACTGAGATAATAGGAGAGACAGAAGGTGGTGTTCATCATCACCTCATCTTTTATTTATGCTGAAAAATCTAATAAAAACCGTTTTGATCATGTCGCTGTTTGTCGTTCCCGCCTCCTGCAAGGTGATCAAGCCACTCATCATCGAAGATGCTGCAAATGTTGGTACTGTTGATGTAACACTCCGGTATAATGCATCGGTTGTGAACGTCACGGGTGCGGAAGATGGGATTTCGATGTTACCATAAAAAATCTTGAGCGTGTCCGTGAAGGGGTTGTACGCATCGGGGCATTCCAGACCAATAATTTGGACTGAACGGACGGATTAATCTTGCCAGCATCACGCTTGATTGCGATTCCGATGATTTTGGTTCGCTGAGCATGACTGTTAATACCCTCAAGAATGCGACCCCACAGTGTAATCCGATCTCATACGCGATTGATGGTTGTACGATCGGAGTGTCATTATCCGCATCCCCGTCGATTCCGGAGGTGTGGGTGGTAACGCAGGGTACCTACCAGCACCAACATCGACACCAGCAGCGTCTCAAACGACATCATCCAGACCACGGATAACACCAGTCGAAGGAGAGACTTCAATCAGAGCGATCACACCAGCACCGGAGAACGTCACAACATTCCATACCGGAGCATCCCCTATTTTATCTCCGATCGCTGGGATCGTTATGATAACGGTGGTT
Organism: Methanobacteriota archaeon; assembly: GCA_034659035.1. Classification (GTDB taxonomy): domain Archaea; phylum Halobacteriota; class Methanosarcinia; order Methanosarcinales; family Methanogasteraceae; genus Methanogaster_A. The sequence continues at coordinate 24,989 of JAYEGI010000159.1, read as the reverse complement.
TTTGGGATGGTGGGGATATTAAGGAGGGGCAGAGGAAAGTGACCACTGCGATCATTGGAATGGCGGTGAATAAATCTTGTTATGAACTCTTTTTGTAATTCCTGCAGAATTTTTGGATGACCTAACATATTTCGGATTTTTGGATTTAATCGAGCGTTCATAGAGAGACTCTTTCGGAAACCTAACTTTTTTATGGGTTTTATCAAAAATCTAACATTGTTAGGGCATGGTTCATATATACCTAACATCTTATAGATTTTGCGCGAGATTTGCGGTATCGCAGCAAACTTGTGAAGGTGCTGAGAGCAGGTGGAAACCCGACGCAACATTGCAGGGATGGCCGTACTCGCGGCGTTCACAGTACGACGAATCGGCGCACCGGAAAGTGCGAATCACTCCAGATGGCGTGATTGTGCACGTCTTGATGCGTGATCACGCTAGTGACCGGAAACATACAACAAAGGAGGTATGAATGAAAGGAATTGAGAAGATTCGTTTGATGCTGGCATTGATGCTGGTATCGATGAAGAGACGACTACCAGAAACGAGACGACTCTCGACTGGTATAACGACGCTAACACTTGCAGGAATCGTACTGCTGGTGGCGGCAGGAAGCGCAAGCGCATATGATTCATGCCCTGCACCCGGAGATACGGTGATAACGGCAAGTTGCACGCTTGATCAAAGCTACATAGTCCCGGCAGGACAGGCTGGTTATATCATCGGAGCTGATGGTGTCACCATTGATGGCGCTGGTTACAAGATAACAGGAAGCGTAACATTCGATGACTGTTCAGATGGGGGTGGGACCAATCCCTGCACCATAAGTGGGATCTACAACGAGTACCACGACGATGTGGCGGTAAAGAACCTGGAGATTGAAGGGTTCTGCACAGGGGTTGCCTTTAAAGGTGGTTTCGGAGATGACAGGGTTTATAACAACACAGTAGACAACTGCAACATCCATCACAACGGGATTAATGCAGGGCTTAGGGTAACCCATGGCGTCCACGTTTGCAATGTAGCAGAAGGTGCTCTAGGTGCGCCTGCGATCACGATAACCAACAATGAAATCCATCATAATGATGGTACGGGCGCTGGCTGCGACGATGGTGGCAACGGCATCTATATCTTTGCGGGCGCCCCGGACTCCAAGCACGAGTACTGCAATATCAGCTACAATGACCTGCATCACAATGCCAAAGCCGGCATCTGGACAAAGATGATGCTTTCCAGGTGTGACATCACCCACAACCATGCATGGGAAAACGGTCACGGTACGACAGATACCATACGAGGTGGAATCGTACTGCGATGCATGATGTCAAACGAGAACTTCATCGCATACAACAACGCGTCAAACAACGTAGGATGCTGCGACCACTTGGGTAATGACGTTGGACACGGGATATATGTAGGCGGATCCAACAACACCATCTTTGACAACATAGCGAATAACAACACTGCCAGTGGAATCTGCATGGGCCGGAGCGATGGTTCGGACTACAACAATGTGAGTAGCAATACTGCCTGTGGAAATAAGGGCTGCTGCTGCTTTAATAGGGCCGATATAGGGGCATGCGAAGGTGCAGGACCTGCACCGATGGGTTGCTGCGGAAATTATGGTACTAACAACACCTGTGATATCTGCCTTAACTGTGATGAGGATGATAGTTGCAATAACATCCTTCACCCGCATCACTGTCCTAGTACGCCGGAAGTAGACCTTGAAGTCATCGGCAAGAACGAGACATGGAACGATCCGGGTTCGACATACACCGTACACTATACGATAATGAACAGAGGCTACGCTGCGTCGAATCCGACCCATGCGGGCATCTCGATAGATGGAACATCGGTAGCTACGCAAGCCGTCCCGGCAATTCCTGGATTTGGTACGCAGACCCTCACGAGCGGCCCTCATCCGGTAAATACCGGTGTATCGGTGAATGGTGCAACATACATCGATAATGTCACAGTCTGTGCGGACGTAAACAACGAGGAGCCGAGAGACGATAAGTCCAACAACTGCATGAGTAACAACTTCGGCGGACCTGACCTCGTGATCCATCCACTTACTGTGGGTTATGTGGAGTGGATCGATGAATCATGGAAGACATACAATCTGCTCTACACTGTGGAGAATGTCGGAGACATCGCAACAACAGACGATGTCCTGGTGAACTTCACAGAACTCCATGGTGAATGGAATGATTGTGTCAATCCGGTGTCTATTCCTGCAGGGCTTGCAGCCGGTGCAGAAACCGGGGTGCTCACAGCCGGTCCCTTCACGATGGGAGGCGATGAGAATTGGATCGAAGAATGGGCCAACTTTGATCACGCGTGTCCGGTGAACAACTGGAACATCCTGCACCACGACCGCACCAGGTTTACGGAGAACTATCCGGAAACCGGACCGTGCTGGGATGTCAATGGCGACATTACTCAGTGCGGTGATGTGAACTGCGATGAGGACATAGATATCAGGGATGTGAAGAAGGTTCGGAAACGCATGGTAGTACCAAACTATGCTCTCGATTGTCCATGGGCTGCGAATGCAAAGTGCGATGATGATATAGATATCAGGGATGTGAAGAAGGTTCGGAAACGCATGGTAGTACCAAACTATGTGCTGAACTGCTGCAAGGGATGTGACCTGTAGTAGAATATACTGGAATAAAGACAGAAGGAGGTAAATAGAATGAAAAGAATAACATTTGGAATAGGGATAGTACTGGCAGTATTAGCAGTGCTTACAGCGCAGGCAGCAGCAGATCCGTGGGACGGGTATCTTATCCCACAGGACGGTACTGGAATATGCGGCGGAGATGATAAATTCGTTGAGTTCTGGGTAAATTATGAAGGATGGGGGACAGGTTGCAGTGGCTATCAGGTGGATATCTATTTCGACCCGAGTTGCATCAATATAACGGATGCAGACTTCTCAGAAAGCCCGTTTAGTTGGAATGGATTCGGGACACGCGAACTGTATGATCCTCCAAATCACATTCGTATTGCGGGAGAGCAGGAGGCGGTCATCGCTCCCGGTCTTTATAAGATGGCGACCTTGACCGCCCATTGTGAATGTGAGTCTGGAAGTTGTGTATCAGAACTTGGCTTTGCAAAAAACATAACGGTAGACCCAGATGGTGATGATGTCACCAACTCCTACACGAATGGCACATTCACGTTCACAGGATCATCAGAGATCTTCACGAAGTCCCTCGACCTCGGCTGGAACCTAATCTCGCTGCCGCTGACACCGTCGGATAGCAGCACGAGCGCAGTACTCGGCAACGGCGATTGCACGATCGTGTACGGCGAGGTGTACAGCTACGATGCATCTACAAACCAGTTTGTGGCGGTCACCACTGGCACGATGGAGACGGGAGTCGGCTACTTCGCGGATGTCACGACTGCCGGCACATGGTCGTATGAGGGTTATGCCGTCGATTCGATGAGCACTCCCCTCTCGCCTAGCTTAAACTGCATCGGCTGGACGAACACGAGTGCGGATCTTCCTGGTGCGATTGACTCGATAGCGGGCGACTACAGGTATGTTTCACGCTGGAATGCAGCGGAGCAGAAGTACGAGTTGTATGATCCGGTAGGAGAAACAGAAGGACCTGAGTTCATCGACTTCACAACGATGGAGAGAGGAGTAGGATACTTCGTTGCGGCAACAGATAGTTGCACGCTGACGTATCCATAAACTTCCTCTCTTTATTTTTTTAGGGGGTGAACAAGATGAACAAAGGAGTGGGAGTGCTTCTTGCACTTCTCGTCTGCATGGTGGGTGCTACGCTTGTCATGGCACAGCCAGCACCATTCGCGGTAAATGGCTGGGTCAGTGACAGCAGCGGAGACCCGGTAAATGGTCCGAATGTTTCGGTGACAAACACGGACACCGGAGAGGGGTTCGTTGTAGATACCGCAGCTGGTTCGGACTACTACAAAGTCGTGACCTGCTCTGGTAATGTAAATGCAGGACATGTGCTGAGTTTCGATGTGGACGGTGTCACAGCAGCCACCCACCCGGTCACCCAGGACGAGATGGACGACGGTGGCTTTGAGCAGAACCTCACGGTCGGACAGACCGGTGTCTGTGGTGATGTGGATGGGCTTCCTGGTATCACAACGAACGACGGCAGGCACATATTTATGTATCTGCTCTATAATGGTGCAGAACCATTTTCTATCGACGAGGACACGCTCTGGGCTGCTGACTGCGATGGTCTCTGTGATGGCATCACAACGAACGATGGCAGGCAGATCTTCATGCATCTGCTACATGATGATCCGGCGCATCCGGAGAACGATCAATACCCGTTGAATTGTTGTTGATGGATTGGGTAAGCGGATAAAGCGAAGTCTGAAAACTACTCTGAAAGGAGTGGTGAACAGACGCAAGGAGAAGGGAAATGGGTGCGAAAGTTGCGGCAAAAAAAATAGCTGCAAATGGCGTGTTCATAAATCCCTCTTTTTTCTTTTTCAGGGAGTTTGGACAGATAAAGTTGTAATTGGTGCTTCGCACTGACACCGATGTGCATGGTTGCACCTGTAATGACGGCTGCAACATCGAGCTATTATCGGTTCGTGCTGGATAGCGATGTCGTAAGCGATGGGGGGGTCTGATCTCCTTTATCTCCATTCTCCATCTCCTACCCAGTTCAAATCCGGAAAAGAAGATTGAAAATAAGTAAAAGGATGGTAGGACCGACAAATAGGAATATATCAAGTATCGTGCTTGTTGCGGTGATAGGTATTGTAATGATAGCCCCCGCTACGGCACAGGAACCGGCATCGCCGTTTACGATCAGCGGATATGCATATAACTCAGATGGAGATCCATGCACCGATCCAAGTGTTGTGGTAACAAATACGAACACGGGCGTGAGCGAGGATGCCAAAAAAGCCACGGCATCGGCTCCGCGGCCACATACGCTATTACTGCACCGATACCAGAACTTCCAGGTGTTGTTTTGGTATAGATTGGATTATTCGGGCTTACAGAGCTCGTGTGGGGGAGTATGGATGAATGAAAGGGGGTAAATCCCCTTTTATTTTTTTATGTTATATATACTATAATATCCGGTCACTCTACGCACCATTTCCATTTACGAAAAATTATATCGTCAGCCCCCACCCGAAGAGCAGTTTTCACTCGATTTTTTGTGAAAAAATCGTTTTTCACCAGTGGCTATAAGTACTGCAAGCAGGTAACCTACCTTTTACGAGAGATTTTTCAGTAAAACTAACTTTATTAGGTTTTTAATCAAAAACCAAACATCTGTAGGGTACGGTTTATGTACACCTAACAGCCTAAGTGCGATCTTACACGAGATTCATAGTCTCGCTGTAACAGCAACATAGGTGTACGGAATCAGGTAAATACCACTAAACACTATCGATATGGCTGGCAGCAATCCGCACACCTACTTGTTTGAATAACATAATCCAAAAAAAGGAGATACGATATGAGTAGAATTCAGAAAGATTTGATGAACTTAATTGCGATAATGGCATTGATCATGATCTTCGCATCAGGAACCGCGATTGCTAAAGACTGCGGCAACGGAATCGCGCCCTGCGAATGCGGCGATACAGTTGTTACAAACTGGACATTCACAGGAGATTTAACCTGCCCAGCAGGAGTGGCAGGAGTGCATGGCTTGACTATCGGAGCGGATGGTATCACGATTGATGGTGCAGGTTTCAAGATAATGGGGAGCGAGACTGCTGAGGTATGCGACTGGGTTGGCGAAACCAATCCCAATGCAGGATACTGCGGGGTTTTCAATAAGGAGTACGGTAACGTGGTGATAAAGAATCTGGAAGTCGTTGGATTCTGCACGGGAATCGGGCTCCAGGGTTCCGGAAAAAACCCTGTTACTAACAACACTATCGATAACTGTGAGATACATGGCAATGGCGACGCAGACTGTTCAACCGACACCTCAACACACGGGATTCATGCCTGTTATATAAAAGCATCCACGATAAAGAACAACAGGATTTATAAGAACACCGGCACCGGTGCAGGTTGCGGTGACGGCGGCAACGGCATCTTTCTCTATGCAGGTAGTAAAAATTTTACAGATAACCTTATCACCAAAAACGAGATCTACGACAACCGAAAGGGCGGGTTCTTCACCAAGAAAGGTCTGCACTATGCGAAGATCACCGAGAACCATATATATGGAAACGGTCAGGGTGGTATCCTACTACGGTGCAGTTCGTCAAGCTACAATCTGATCGAGGGCAACAACGCGTCCGCAAACTTTGGGGATGGGATCTTCATAGGCGCCCAGTATAACACCATCCGGAATAACGTCATTACGGATAACATAGCCGGTTTTAAGATCAAGCCAAGAGATGCTATTGGGGATGGTGACGGGATAGATATGGGCAGAGGCAAAGAGTCCAATAACAATGACCTAACCTTAAATGAGGTATGCGGAAACGAAGGTACGGATATAGATGTGACGCAGGACTGCGTTGGAAATCACGGCAGCGACAACACCTGCGACACGACAGAAAATTACCATGATGACGGGGTTGCCGGATGTAACCGTGACTGCGGTGGCGAGGTAACCGCGGCAACAGGAACGGAAACCAAGACCGAAACCAAGACCGAAACCAATGCCGAGGCCGAGGCCGAGGCCGAAACGACCGGGGCAACCGAAGCATCCGAGTCCACCGAGACCTTCGCAACAGTACCTGGATTTACGGCGGCGTTTTCGATAGCAGGGCTGCTTCTGATTGTACTGGTTCCGGGGCTTGAATCGCGCCGTAAAAGGCTAGGAAAGCGTAAGAGATGAGCGAGAGACCGTCGATCGCACTGTTCCTCCTAGTGGTGTGCCTGGCAGGTGTTGCATTTGCAATCGCACAGCCATCGTTGATCACCAGTGACAGCGCGGTAGAGGACATTACCCTGCGTGATGCGTCTTTGGATTCCTGCTGGAATCACACAGCTCCTTTCGCCATCACAGGACGTGTCACCTACGTCAATGATGAGCCGGTATCGAACATTATAGTGTCGGTAATGAATCTGAACACGGGTGAGAACTTTGAGGTGAGGACAAATACCACTTCAAACTATTATCAGATGCCGACCAATTCAATGAATGTTAGCACAGGCGATATAATCAGATTCAATGCAAGCAATGGGCTGACATCAAGTGAGACCGTTTACAACATAACCGCAGATGATATTGGCTATGGTGGATTTGTACGGAACCTCGAAATCGAGTTCGCTGAGCCATATCCTGACCTGAAGATCACCAACTGCTCAGCAAACGTGGTTGATCCGGAGAACAAGACTTTAAGCATCACCTATACGGTGAAGAACGCCGGGACTGCAGATGCAGGTGAGAGCGACACAACCATCCGTATCGATGACATTCCTGTATCAAACGACGCTGTCGGACCACTATCAGCGGGTGAGAGCCATAGCAGCACCGTAGGTCCACTTGACTTTCCACATAACTCCGTATGGATTACGGTATGTGCTGACAGTGGATGTGTGGTCGAGGAGTTCAATGAGTCAAACAACTGCAATGAGGCAGAGCTGGATTGTCCTCTGCCAGACCTGCAAGCCAGCACATATCCTCGGAGTGGTTTCGTGGAAATGGTTGATAGGGCAAATGGGAGGTATAATATCTGCTATCGGATATCAAATTGTGGAGAAGTAAATGTAGGTCCCAGCAATGCAACCCTCAATATTACGGATTTAATTAATGGATCTGTTGTTTCTTCTTTTAATATAACGTATCCAATAGAGGTGCCACATGGTAGTTACCCGGACAATATGTACAAGAATATCTCAGGACCGTTCACCTGTTCACCTAATACAAAGGTTGTGGCTATGCTTTGCGCAGATACTGATAAAGAGGTTTTAGAAAGCGATGAAACCAACAATTGTTATATAGAATCGTTTGACTGCCCTGCAACCGGCAAGCCCGACCTGGCGATCACCGACCACAAAGAGACATGGATCAACCGTACAAACCGAACATTCGAGATCATGTATACAGTAAAGAATGCCGGGCTTGCGAATGCGAGTAGCAGTACAACACACCTCCACAATTCAGGATTGCTTGGTATCGAAGAGAGATTTGATCAGGTTCCGGCACTGGCGTCAGGTGAGAACTATACAAGTACAGTCGGTCCATTCGAACTGCGTGGAAAAAAAAAGTATTCCACAACAATCAAGATCCGTGCGGACAACGAGGAGGTGGTTAATGAGGGTAATGAGGATAATAACTTCCGATCACACAGGTTCGGATTGGCATATCTCTTCGTTCACTCGGCATGGAGCAGATGGGTCGATGGCAAAAATAAGACGTTTGAAATCACATACCAGGTGTGTAACAATGCTAAAATAGGAGCTGCTGCTTCGAATGAAAGCACGTTGTCCGTTTATATCGATGGCAATCTCAGTGAAACCGAGGCCGTCCCACCTATAGGATATGACACGTTTTACTGGGATGGTTATAGACACACAATCGGACCGTTCACGATGCCTGGAGATAAGGAGATCGTTGCCTGTGCTATCTGCATAGGGTGGGAGGATGGCAGACACTGCCTGAACGGTACCTTTGGGGGTGGTGCATGTGTGGCTGCTGATGGCACACGCTTCACATGTGGAGGGGGCTGGGGTGCTGTCCACACATATCCGGCGGAGATATGCAAGAGTTGCACGCTCATCGGTGACATGTACTGCCCGAAAGGTGTGTCAATAGTAGCAGATGATGTTGTCATAGACGGCAAGGGCTTTGGCGTATTGGGAGAACGGTCCGGATGTTCAGAGAACTTGGCGCACCACTATCGAAGAAGCGGAATTCGTAATTGTGATTTTGAACTTGGCATCCCCTTCGGACATGACAACGTGACAATTAAGAACCTGGATATTAGGAACTTCTGTACCGGGATTGGTATCGGTTATGCAGATGACAACAGGATAGAGAACTGCTCGGTTCACGACAACGGCGCTGTGGGCAGATACACTTATGGAATCTCCATAGTTAACTCACACAATGTCATCATAGACGATTGCAAAGTTTACAATAATACCGGAGGCATTTACCCCGGAGGCGGTGGAACCGTATGCGGGGGTCACGGGATCAACTTCGATGACGGTATCGGTGATGGCAGCAGTTATTGTAGCATTATAAATAGCCTCATATTTCACAATTACCACTCAGGCATCTATGCGCCCTCTACCTGTAAGTGCCTCAATATCACAGGTAACCGGATAGAGGATAACGGGTATTGCGGCGAATTGGTGAATTTCTGCACCGGCGTCAATCTGGGCTGGGAAATAGGGTATGACCGAACAACGAACTCTACCGTCTCGAAGAATCTGGTACAAAGCAACACCGGCTCAGGAATCCGTGTGGCTCAGGGATATGCCACGATCGCGGACAACATCGTTAGCGGGTGCAAGAACGGTAACGGTACTAATGTTACTGGCGATGGAATCCTCATCGACGGTGGCCGAGTCACCTTCTTATATAACAATACAGTCTGTGGTAACGAGGGTGCGGACATCATCGACACTGCAAATGAGTCCTCAACATTCGGCGATGATAACACATGTGACACGACAGACAACTATAATGACGAGGGAACGGTTGGATGTATCTTCTATTGCGGTGGCGCAAACGGCGTCTGTGTGGGCAAGACGTACAACTTCAGTTGCGGGATGGTGGTAAACGAGAGTTGTATATTCAACCGGAGCATGAACTGCCTATCAAATGGTGGCTTGATCGCTGGTGCTGATGATATCGTAATCGACGGCTCAGGCTATACGATCATCGGGGATTTTACAGGCATTGGAATCTTCAGCAACCAGACAAACGTTACGGTAAAGAACCTGCAGGTAAAGGACTTCTCTACCGGGATTGCGATAAAGAATGCAAGGGACAGCACGATTGAGAACTGCAATCTGCGCAAGAACCTTCAAAGCGGGATCAACCTCACTGCGGATTATAGCACAGTGCGCAACAGCAGAATCTATGATACTCGCGGAACCGGTATCGCAGGCGTCGTTGTTGGCGGGAGTTACAACTTACTTCTGAATAACACCGTGGCACGGAACATGGGTTATGGAATCTATTTCAGCCCTTATGCAACAAACAACACAATAAATGCAAGTGCGATCGGCGACAACGATGCCGGGGATATCTTCAATGACGAGACCTCGACTAATAGAACGAACTCAGGCTACGAGAACACATGTGACCGCACCCGGGAATACTGGGATTGTAGCCCTATGGGCATGATCTACGGGTGCACATATCCATGGACCCCGCCTGACCTCAGAATTACATGGAAGAGAGAGGAATGGGTAAATCATACCGAGAAAAGATACAACGTCAGTTACAGGATAAAGAACGACAGAAACAAGTCTCGTGAAGCCTATCCGAGCACGACATACCTGCATATCGATGATAGGTTCCGTTGCATTGCAGAAGATCCGGTTGACAAATTGGGACCAGGTGATACCCGGCATAAAACATTCGATTACGAACACGAGCTGTCTGACGACTATAACAAGGACCGGATCTGGGTCTGTGCAGACGGTGCTGATAATGTCCTTGAGAACAATGCGGCAGACATATTCTATCACAAAATCGGATTTGGCAACTACACTGTGAAGGAACTCTGGGTGGACCGCGAAGCGAATAACTGCCGTCCGAATACGCTGGAGTATATATACATGCCCCCCTCAAACGAGGGTGCGGCGTGTGTTGCTGATGATGGGTCAGGTGATGCATACTTCTGCGGAGACCTGGTGATGAAGAGCTGCACATTCAATGGGACTATGGAATGTGCATCTGGACCGGGATTGATTATCGGGGCGGATGATATCACGATTGATGGCAACGGATCTGCGATAATTGGAGGGGTGACCTGTGCGGACTGTACGTATGCAGGCGAAGAAGCGCCATGTACGGCGAGTGGGATATACAACGCGAAGCACGATGGCGTTACGATAACCGATCTGGAGATTGTGGGATTTTGCACGGGAATCGCGCTTAAAGGTGTTTCAGGCGATCCGGTCAAAGGTAATCTCATAGAGAACTGCGACATATATGACAACGGTTTTGATACCGGATCAGAGATAAAAACGCACGGAATCCATCTGTGTTATGTAAGCAAGACCACGATACGGGACAACGAGATATACCGCAACAAAGGAACAGGCAGCTTCTGTGATGGCGGCGGCAACGGGATATTCATCTATGCAGGTGGCAGTAGATATGGCGATAACGTCATCACGGAAAACATTCTCCACGACAACGACAAAGCTGGGTTTTGGTGTAAGAGGGGGCTGCAGCACACCAAGATCACAGACAACGAAGTATCTTGCAATGGCAACGGTCCAGGTGTAACTGATGACTTGACCGGGGGAATCGTGTTGAAGTGCAGTAGCTCAAATTATAACACAATCGCTGACAATATTGTGAAGAAGAACTATGGCGATGGGATATATATTGGCAGTGGGGAAAATACCATCAGCTATAATACGGTGAACGATAACACGGGGAATGGAATCAATATGGGCAGGAGCGACGGGTCGTACAACAATGAATTACAGGAGAATACGGTCTGCGGAAATGAAGTGTGTGATATCATGGTGTATGGGCCTGGCTCAGGTACCACTGGCGACGAGAACACCTGCGACACGACAGAGAATTACAGGGATGACGGTGTTGCTGCCGGATGCACCTATCTATGCGGCAAAATGCCAGACCTCACAATCACTGAAATCTCACCGACATGGGTCAACCCTGATAATCTTGATGCGGGATATGAGATCGAATACACAATGAAGAACATCGGAAATGCGGATGCGTCAAACATCTCAGTGCGCATCGATGTAGATAAAAATCCCGAGTATGATATGGAAATTCAGGAATTGAGGGCGAATGAGAGCAGCACCACCACAGTACAGCATACGTTCACGATGTCAGAAGACTCCAGTGCTGAGATTGAAGTCTGTGCAGACTACAATAGCATAATTTCTGAGTTCGACGAGGATAACAACTGTATGAACATCGAATGGTATGCTCGCCCTGACCTTATCATAACTAGGATCGATGTTCCTGATAAGATCTCCATGTTTCTGCCAAACGATGCCACCGCTATGGTTGCAAACATTGGCACCGTTGAGACTAAAGAAGCGTTCGAGGTCGAGCTCTCCGTCAATAAAGATCCTGCAGGCACTGCGCTGGTCAAACCAAATCTTGCAGTGGGCACAGACACCGAGGTGAAGTTCACATGGACGTCAGCGCTTGAGTTAAACGAACTGGAAGTATTTGCCGATTCCGGATATGTGATAGAGGAATCGGATGAGAATAACAACACCAATACGACATCGGTAGGCGAGATCGGTGGTTTAAATGATACTGTCAAAGGTCCACATGTAGATCCGAGAGATGGTACACCTCTCGAAGATTTAATTCAACCTGGTGAAGTCAACACTGGAGATGGGGTGGGTGGGGCATGGAACTATGATGAAACCGTTGGAAACGAGAGTGCATCAGGGCGTGCTGCAAAGAAACGTGTTTCAGCTCAGCTATTCAGAAGTAATCCTTTCTTTGGCGCGGTTACGGAGGTGGTGGTCTCGCACAGCGGGATTACGGTTGCAATTGCATTATCCCTGCTACTACTGTTCTACGTTGGATTCCGTGGCGAACTGATCACACACAGGAGAAATAACAGATGAGCATTATATCAATCATAACACACTTTCCGCAGATACTGCAATCTGCGATATATACCATATCGACATCACTGATGTATCCTGTGATAATCGTACTGCTCGGACTCACGCTGTGGCTCATAACAGAGATCGGCGTTTTTACGGTCGAGTATCTGTCGAGAATGGGCAGGTTAGGAAGGAGTACCGGGACTGGTGTTCTCTCAAAGAAGGAGTCACCGGATATCGAAAGAGAGATCATCGAGGCGAAGATGCTTGTCGATGATGGCAAGTTCAGGGAAGGAATCAATGTACTCAACAACTGCACAACAAGCCGGTTTGTATACATGTTCTTAGACGGATTCCTCACGATAAAAGAGAAGGAGACCAGACTGGACAACCCCGGAACCTACAAAAAGCTGTTTCCGGTAAACATTGAGAAGTTGCTCCAGCGATGCGATCTCCTGATCTCAAAGCAGCTTGAGAAGTCAAAGTCGATGGTACGACTTGGCCCGATGTTCGGGCTGATGGGAACCCTGATACCGATGGGACCTGCGCTTCTTGCACTTACGAAGGGTGATGTGGAGGCGCTTGCAGGAAGCCTGATCATAGCGTTTGGAACTACCGTTGTCGGACTCTTGATCGGTTCTGTGGCATACCTGATCACGACAACAAGGACACGCTGGTACAGGCAGGACATGAACGATATACAGTACATCTGCGAGGTGCTATTCGGAGGCGAAGAATGAAATATATGCATAGGAAGACGGAAACGGCAGAAGAGGATGAGGATCCGCTATCGGGCGTTGCAAACCTCTTTGATGCCGCGATGGTCTTTGCTCTCGGACTGATGGTAATGCTCTTGATCCACATGAGCATACCCGAACTTCTGACACAAGAGGATGTTGTGGTCGTGAGGAACCCCGGAACACCTGATATGCAGGTGATCGTGAAACACGGCGAGGAGATCGAGATGCTTAATGTCACTGATGAGATGGTCGAGGTTGAGATATCGAATGTGATGGGGATGATCGGCGAGACTGCGGATGGTGCAACGGTGTATGTCCCGGAGGGTGGCTGATGAATGATCGAGCGGTGCACCGACTGGTGCTGATGCTAATGGTCATGATGTGCCTTGTGTTCGTGGACGCCGCGTCCGCACTTGATCCCGACGATTCGGATTACTGGGCGGACACGGGACGTGAGTCGCTCCACAAAGGCGAAACATACCGTGTGAATAACTACACAGTCAAGTTTACAGACTATGTGCCAGAGACTGATCTGGTATATCTGAAACTTTCGCGAGGCGACGAGTTGCTCGACGAGTCGTGCTTGAACGCATCATGCGTGAATGAGATGACATTTCATATAGATCCGAATATGGACGTATGCGACTGGCTGAACTGGGAAGATGAAATCATAATCGCGATAGTAAACGAGACTGATGAGTATCCGGAGTCGGAAACTCCGACACAGTGGGATGACCCTTTGATACAAATCACGTTCTACGAGCGGGCAAAGCCGGAGATCTCGCTTGAGATTACAACCGGCTGTGAGGTCTACTCTCCACAGGATTCAGAGATCCGTGTCACTGTCGAGATCGAGAACATCGGCGATACTGAACTCAAGAATGTGCATGTTGTGATTGACCCCGGCGATCTTCAGGCGGTAAGTGATCTCACCAACCATCCCAGCAACCTCCTCGCGGAGGAGGAGGGGGATTATCTGTTCAACTGGGGCGATGACGCTGACGTCCTGAAGTATCTCAGGGAAGATCTTAAACTCGGCTGGGTGGGTTATCTGAGTAGTCAACGAGTTCTGAGATTATCAGATGATGACAAAATCACGGTCAAGAGCGGTGATAATAACGTCGAGATAAAGATCAGTGGGGACACAGCAACCATAAAAATCAGGGATGGAGATCTCCATAACGACATCCCTACTATGGAGGTTACGGGCGAGGGTAGCAAGCGAAGGATATATGCTCCTTCGGAAAATGCCGAGGAGTCTGAAAAATTGGTTTACGCACGTTTGCGTGTCCCAACAGGGATCAATGATATCGAAGGAGAGCCATATACAATCTCGGTCAACGTCACAGGATTCGACGAGAAGGGTGTGATGTACACCGAGTCTGCCTCAACCGAGATTTTGGTGCTGCCGAGATTTGATCTGAAACTTACAAAAACGGTGAACGATCATATATCGATGGATCGATCGGTATGGGTGCGCATCGATCTCGAGAATACTGGGAGAAGAGATCTCGAAGTTAGATTGAACGATACCGTCCCAACCGGTTTCAGATTGAGTGGCAACGAGACTCCGGGATGGATGTTTAATATCGCACCATCGGAGTCTCTGTGCTTCTCATATCACATAGCGCCGGAAAGACCAGGGGTATTTGAGGTTCCGGGTGCGGTCGCAGAGTTTGTGATGGGTGAAACGAATATCAGCGTGCGGTCGAATGGTCATGTGATAACCGTGGACGGGGTATGTATCACTGTTAACAAGACGGCGCATCCTGAGCAGATACGGGAAGGCGACACGGTTACGGTTACGCTGAGTGTCAGAAACGCAGGGAATATGGACGCGACTATCAACCTGGCAGATGTCCTGCCACCGGGTGCGGAACTGATATCAGGAGACCCGACGATACATACCCTTCTTGCTGCGAACCAGACGAACGAGACTGAGTATGTGATTGTGCTTACAACTCCCGGACAGGTAGTTCTCGGCGCGCCGTGGGTATCACTCGCGGGTAGTGGTTACTGTTATGCAGCCTCAACCGATGTGCCTGTAATCGAGGTTACCGGCCTGGCAGAGGAACCGTCTGCGATGCCAACATCCAGGTCCACTGAAGGCTCCACTCTCAACACCGAGACATCGTTCCGCCGGGTTGATGTGTCTTTCTACGAGATGTTACTTGTGATCTGCATGTTTGCCGGTGTGTTTCTGATCGGAAGGTTCATGAAATGGCGGTAGGTGAAGCTGTTTCATGCAGTAGCACAGAAGAGAATGGTTCGGTTTTTCCCTCAAAACCTAATTTTTTTAGGACAGGGTTATTGTATACCTAACAGGTAAATGCGGTTGAAATATGACGACCCCGGATATCGGGTAATAGAAGAGGCATAATAATATGAAAGGAGATGTAATCTGCAAGATATTGGTAATCGCACTGTTTTTAACATTACTGACAGGAAACGCTTGTGCGACCGATGCAATTTTAAATTCCAGCATCGATACACGCGAACTGGCTGATGAATTGACTGCCGATGGCTGGGCGATGTATGGCACCGAGCAGTGCGGGTGGTGCGCCAGGCAGAAGGAGGAGTTTGGCGATGCTTTTGCGAATGTGACTCATATAGACTGCAATAAGAATGGGGCAGCATGCCGAAATGTGAGCATGTACCTGTGTAGCTGGGACGATGTCACAGGAGAGGGTAGTAGACTTTTTGAGTATCTTGAGAATACTTATCATGCAGGTTGGGTAAAAAGCGCAGAAATCGACAAATCAGACGACGATATGACCATCCACATCTTTGATGAGAATAACTCGGCTGGAATAACGCTTGATGAGGGTAGTGGAGTAGCGATCCTGCAAATCGGTGGTAGAGCCCACTACCTGAAAGTTGAGAAGGAGGGTGATAAGACGGACATATACGCAGGTATTGAAGGTATTCCGTGCTGGGTTTCCCCGGATAGTACGCTTCATCCGGGATACCACAATTTAACAAGACTTTCCGGACTTGTGAGCAATTACCGGGCAGCGCATCCGGCCCCGACACCGACCACTGCGATGTCAACATCGCCAGCCACGACCGGCTTTGAGTCTGCATTCGCACTGCTGGCAGTGGTTATCGCCGTCTTTCTGATGAGGGGAAGATGAGACAAGGATATTTTGGGTCATGGCAACGAAGATTAACCACAGAGGACACAGAGGTTAACAGAGAGTTGTTGTTTTCCTATGTATCCATCTGTGCTTCCTGTATTCCATGTATTTTTCCGAATCTAATTCCAAAAGATACTAAAAGACTTTTACATACCACTTTTACATACAAAGTCTCAAAGCGCGAATCATTCGGAGCAAGATGAAGTTCATAACCGTAGCAGGACCCCCTTCTTCAGGTAAGACGCTCTCCATGATACATCTGATCAGGCTGCAGCAGCAGGACGGTTTGAAGGTGGTCGTCGGAAAGATAGACTGCCTCGAGACCTCTGACGGCGCAACCTACAAGGAGAAGCTCGGAATTCCTGTTGTGGTGGGGCTGAGCGATTACGTCTGCCCGGACCATTATGGTGTCGTCAACGTGGAGGAGATATTCAAATTCGGTAAGGTGCATGATGCGGATATCACCATCGTAGAGACTGCGGGATTGTGCCACCGGTGTGCGCCCGCAATCAAGGGCTGCATGGCTATCGCAGTCGTTGACAACTTAAGCGGGATTGAGACGCCCAGAAAGATCGGCCCCATGCTCACAACCGCGGATGTGGTGATCATAACGAAGGGCGACATGGTATCGCAGGCAGAGCGGGAAGTCTTCCGTGCCAACGTCGAGAAGGTCAACCCCCACGCGAAAATAGTCGAGATGAACGGCTTGACCGGGATGGGTGCGCTGAACCTCAAGCGGCTGGTTGCGGATGCGCCGGAAGTGGACACGCTTACCGAGAGGGAACTCAGGTCTGATATGCCTGCTGCCGTCTGCTCGTACTGTGAAGGCGCGACATTGATCGGTCCGGAGTACCAGATGGGAAACGTGATAAAGATGGATGTGCAGGAGGTTTGAGGTGATATCAGGCATGATGGGCATCAATGAACTGAGAATATTATCAGGAACTGGTAAAAACGGGGAACCGGAAGGAATAGAGGAGGTGGTGATCCGAAGGGGCGATGTCATGGCGATAGCTGGTCCCACAGGTTCCGGGAAGAGTCTTCTCCTCTCTGACATCGAGCAGCTTGCAAACGGAGACTCGCAGTCCGGAAGAAAGGTGCTCGTTGATGGTGCGGTGGCAGACCCATTCAGCACCCGGATAACCGCGAGTCTCTCGCAGAATATGCACTTTGTGATGGACCTGAATGTTGGGGACTTTGTAAATCTCCATGCGAATAGCAGAGGGCTAATGATAAGAGACGGTGAGATCGGGCGAAAGGTGATAGCGCTTACAAACGAGCTTGCAGGAGAGCCTATCTCGATGGATACTCATCTCTCTTCGCTCAGCGGCGGGCAGTCGAGAGCATTGATGATAGCCGATGCAGCACTCATAAGCGATGCGCCTGTCGTTCTGATAGACGAGATCGAGAATGCGGGCATCGACAAGACGAGAGGGATAAAACTGCTCGCAACCGAGGGGAAGATGGTTCTTATTGCAACACACGATCCAACAATCATGCTTACCGCACAGAAGAGACTGATAATGAAGAACGGGTCGATGTTAAAACTCATCCGACCCAACGGCACCGAGAGGGAGCAACTAAGGTTTCTTGTTTGTATTGACAGGTTCCTTGTGGACATGAGGCAGGAGTTAAGAGGGGGGAGGGTGCTGGATGATACGGATTGGGGTGCGGATAGAGCACTTATACTTAAGGAGTTATCAGGAGGTAACTATGTGCAGTAGAATATATGTTTCAGTTCCTGTAAATATTAGCAGGAATGTGACGACTGATATAAAGAGACGTTGTCCCGATTCCGAGGTGATAATCCCGTCCAAAGGGCATCGTGCAGATGATTATGGCATGCTGAAAGAGATAATGGCTGGTAACGTGGATAGGATACCTGATCTTCTCATCGTCACCCGCCCGGAGATCATGAGAGAGCGGGATTATCTGGTGGAGACCGGTTACTTTGATACGGATTACAGGTATGACACAGGTAGTTTTGTTGAATCAGGAGGCTTTGTTGATTGCGAGTGGGTCTTAAAACCGGTATTTGTCATGCCGCTTCTCATATTCCATAACAAAGACGTGGAGAACCCTCCTGACTCGTGGAGGTCGCTCCTTGATGAGCGGTTCAGGGGCAAAGTGCTCTGCACAGGCAAGACTACGCCGCCAGCGATCCTGTTTCGAAATTTCTTCAGCCATCGCCATGGCGAGCAGGGGAGGGAGTTTGTTGCGGACGATGTTTCATACAAAGGCGCTCCTGTAGATGTCAATCGTGCGGTGGGTGATGGCGAGTACGAGATCGGCATCATGCCACTCGCGTTTGCAAAGTTTTCGAGGGGGGCAAATACTTCCTTCTGCCTGCCGGAAGAGGGTGCGCTCGCACTCCCGCAGGTGATGCTGCTGAAGAAAGGGTATGGCGAAGACGTGAAGAAGGTGGCTGATTATCTGATTTCTCCCGGTATGCAGAGGTCATTTTCCCAGAACGCGGGTTTTGTGCCGGTGATCCCTGATGTTCCGGTGCCTGATGAGGTGATGGAGAGCGGGATGGTGTGGGAGGGGTGGGATTGGTTCATCGAGATGGCGTCTGCAGAGCGGGTCGGGAGTTTCGGAGGGTGAATGGAGGGGAGATGGAACGAAGAATGAATGGCTGGATGCGGATGTCTGCGGTGCTGCTACTGCTCTTTCTGGCCGGAAACGCGCATGCAGGCTGCATCGGCGTTGTCACAGGAACAGACTACGGATGCGGCGACACCGTGATTGAAAGCTGCATATTCAACGAAGACATGATCTGCCAGGAACAATACGGTCTCGCGATCGGTGCGGACGGGATCACGGTAGATGGCGCAGGACACAGTATCACAATCAATGAGCATGGCGACGACGGGGAAGGCATCCACAACGATGGATGCGACAGGGTGATGATAATGAACCTCACGATAAGCGGGTTCTGCTCCGGAATATATTTCAAAGACGCCAAAAACGGAGAGATCAGGGATAATATCATCGATTACACGCAAGGAAGCGGCATCTGGCTATTTTCTTCGACACACACCAACATAACAGGAAATACCGTCGGTTATGGCGATGGTGGACACGGAATCCTTCTCTCAAACGCTGCAAATGGAAACATGCTCGGATACAACAGCATAACGACGGTAAACGGCATGGGGGTAAACATAGACAACTCAAGCGAAAATATTCTCCACGGAAACACGGTCTGCAACAATCGACGCGGCGACATCGTGGTGGAATCAGGGACAGGCAACACAGGCAGTGACAATTCCTGTGCGATTGCGCAGGGCTACAACGATTCTAATCTCGATTCCGATTCCAGCGGCGGTGGCTGTCCCTGCACGCATCCCTGCCCCGCATCAGGGACGCAATCCAGTGACGGGGTGCTGGATGAAACAGAACGCGGCAGCCCCACCTGCGGGTGCGTAGCTCTGAGCGATCCCGGAATGATATTTGCGTGTGGCGATATCGTTACTGAGAGCTACACCTTTAACTATGATCTTAACTGCATGTCAGGACACGGTCTCGTGATCGGTGCGGATGGTGTCGTGATCGATGGCAATGGATACACGCTGGACGGCGTGATTTCCGGAGATTGCACTGATAGTGAGACCGAGCGTGCGGGAATCTTTAATTCAGGACACGATGATCTGGTTATAAAAGATTTGGAGATCAAAAACTTCTGCAATGGGATTCACCTCAGGGGAAATGACATCAAAGGAGATATCGTCAAGAACAATACGATCGATTATTGCAACGTGCATCACAACGGCAACGACATCGATGATACGACGACTCACGGCATCAAGATGCAGTATGTGTACGAGAGCACGATCAGCAACAATCTCGTGCATCACAACAAAGGCAGGGGCACGAGCTGTGAGAACGGGGGGAATGGGATTTTTATCTACGGTGGAGAGTACAACACGCTCTCAAATAACACGGTTTATGGTAATACAAAAGCCGGGATATACACGAAGATGAAGCCGAAGTACAACAACATAACCGGCAACAGGGTGACTGAAAACGGGGCGGGTGGAATCGTTCTGCGGTGCAAGCTCTCAAGTTTCTTTGCTATCGAGAACAACATCGTAAACAACAACAAAGGTCCCGGAATCTACGTGGGAGGTCCCGGCAACACGCTCCGGTACAATAACGCATCAGAGAACAAAGAAGGTTCCACATACAATGATGATGCCTCTGTTGCCAACGGAATCCGCATCTCAACCGAGGCGCACGACACCACGCTTGTTGGGAATACCGTCACAGGCAATGATGCAGAGGATGTGTATGTGAAGAAGGGGCTTTCCGAGATCGCCGGTTCCAACAACACCTACGAGACCGCCTCGAATTATGCGGATACTTCGGAGAAGGGCGAGATGGTTCGCGGGAAGAAGGTGGCCGGGAAGGTGAAGACGATCAAGAGGTTCGATTCGGGAATCGAGATTCCATCGATCAAGGCTACGCCAATGATGGCGACACTGATTGTGGTGGGGTTATTGGTGTTTACAATATTCGGATATTCGAGAAGGAAGTGATGAGATAAAGAGGATAATATGCATACTACTCCTGCTCGTCTCATCGATGGCGATTGCAAGCGGTCAGGCGGATCAGGCGGATGCCGACACAGGGGAACTCATCGGATATGCCGAACAGTTATCGGAATTGGAAAATTATGATGGTGCAGGCGTCTTGTATGGGAGAATTGCCCTGCGCTACAGAGACGCAAGTGACCTTACGAATGCGTCAATGCATTACGTTCTTGCAGCCGAAAATTTCGAGTTGGCGGGGGACCATATATCCGCTGCTTCAAGCTACCGTCTTGCAGGTGACTGTTGCACCGGACAGAAAGAGTGTGATACCGCTCTTAGATACTACGAACTCGCAAGAGATGGCTACAGAAAGAACAATTTGGATTATGACGACTCGTGGATCGATGCGAAGATACGGGAGTGCAAGGAGAAGTCACTCATAAGCGGCATTATGATCTTCGGGATATTCGTCGGTATGCTCAAGTTCTCAAGCAAGGCAGCGTTTGGGATGGGATTTTCCAGACTGAATACACGTGAGATTCTCGCAGTCGCATCGGTCTACCTTGTTGTTCCGTTTCTGATGTGTGCAGTGATCAGTGTTGCTGGTGATGCACTTTACGAATCGATAAGCACCCTCTTTGGGATGGGGCTTGCATTCGGGGTGTTTCAACTGACGATAGCGATATCGCTCCTTGTTGTTGGATTCTACACTGTCAGGAAGTGGAACCAGACAAAAAAAGATGTCAGTAGGAGAACGTTTCTCTTGATGGCGCTACCATGTCCTGTATCGCTTGCAACGATCTTTCTGACCTGTGCATTTCTTATGATCGCGGGTATGAGTGCTCTCAAAACTGGTTTACTAGTTGGGGGTGTGTTCT
The DNA here is from genome assembly GCA_034659035.1 of Methanobacteriota archaeon. Classification (GTDB taxonomy): domain Archaea; phylum Halobacteriota; class Methanosarcinia; order Methanosarcinales; family Methanogasteraceae; genus Methanogaster_A. The sequence goes on along the minus strand of JAYEGI010000159.1, from coordinate 2,984 downwards.
TTTCGACGATTATCGTGATAACCACGGTTTTACGAAGAACCCGGTTCAGCAAGAAGCCCTCGAATCTGGGAAGCATGATGATATTCTTCGGGCTTCTCTATTTCCTCTCGATCCTGCTCGTCCCCGCGTATCTGCCCGTAAGCGAGATGGATATATCGATCAAGGGATTTCCGGTGAGCGATATGATCCCGGGATTTCTCTTCATCCTGCTCATGACCAGTATCGGATTTATGCGAGGGAGAATCAGAATCGCTAACAGGAGCAGACGATGAAGCAGAGGCATAACAACGCGATTGACATAAACGACATCGGTAGGGAATGCAATCCGGTGGCTTTTACCGCTTGTGTGAGATCGATTCGACCACAGCAGATTTCTGTCGATTTACTCAATTCGTGCCATTCGTTCAAATATGGCATTCGTGACTGTGAGCGTAGCGAGCGTAGCCGTTGGCATAAAATCGACACCAAGAGATCACGAATGGTAGCGAATGACGCGAATTGCACGAATGTTCGAACATGTGCATACCACCATAAAAATCAGAGTGTTTTTATTGAAGTTTTCAATTATGCTCTCAACTACAAAGAACTGACCGGGATGTTTTTGTCTGGAATATGTGGAAAGGTGATATAAAATGGAACTGCTGGACGAGCTTATGAAGATTCTGCTTACGATCAACAATGCAATGCTGTATCCTGTGCTGATATTGCTGATATTGTTGGTTGCTCTCTGTTTCGTGTTCGCAGGCGATATGATCGCTGAATACTCAAAACGGAGCAAAGTATTCAATGACAAGTTTAACGGAGGCCATCTGAGTGGTTTTTGTGGGGCAGTGAAGAGACTGGTCGCAGAGCACCAAAACTCCCTCGATGAAAACGTGCTCTCTGTGAAGATCGGACGGCTGCTCCAGGAGTATGAGGCAGAAGCCGGAAGGAAACTCGGAAATACCCGCCTTCTGATACGGATTGGTCCGATGCTGGGCCTGATGGGAACGCTGATACCACTGGGTCCGGCCCTCCTCGGACTCACTGCAGGAAACATCGAACAACTGGCAAACAATCTCGTGATTGCGTTCACATCGACTGTGGTCGGGCTTCTGATCGGTGCGGTCGCGCTCACGGTTGCAAGCGTCAGGCAGCGGTGGTACTCGCAGGACCTGGATGACATGGAGTACATGGCAGAATTATCGATTGCGAAGGAGGGGGTGACTGATCGATGAAAACAAGATTTATGGGAAGGAAACGACGATCAGACTTCGGAGGACGTTCGGGCGTGGACGACGACCCCTTAAGTGGCGTGGCAAACCTATTTGATGTGGCGATCGTCTTTGCGGTTGCTCTGATGCTTGCGCTTGTGACCTACCACAGCCTCCCCGAACTGGTCTCATCCACATCGAATGTGACGATTGTGAAGAACCCTGGGACACCGGATATGGAGATCATAATCAAGCAGGGCGAGACGGTAGAGGTCCAGAAGATAACAGATGTGGACGTTTACGGCATGGGAAAGGTTCTGGGTACCACATATCTACTGGATAGCGGCGAGGTGGTCTATGTGCCCGATAATACGACTGAAACTAAGTAGCATGGTGCCGGTTCCACTCAAGTCCCGGATGAAGGAACAGATCGAGCAGTACGCCTCCCTGAAAAGTCTCTCCAGTGAACACAGTCGGCGGTGATGTGGTGGGAGAGTCCCGCCGGATACCTGGGCAGGCACCAATAAGTTAGGAAAAACCGTTTTCCCCTTAAAAAATTAGGGAAGGTTATTTGTTTACCTACCAGACAGAGATAATCTTATGTACAAACGACCAAACAGTGCAGCGGGGTTACTTCTGAAAATAGTGGGCACGTTATCCCTGATAATCGGGGGTGTGGGGATCGTTCTCCCACTCCTGCCGACAACTCCGTTTCTCCTGCTTGCTGCTGCATGCTATGCCAGGAGCTCGGAGAGGTGGTACCGCTGGCTCATCTACAACCGCTGGTTTGGGGAGTACCTCAGGAACTGGCACGAAGGGAGGGGAATTCCGATGAAGACGAAGGCGTTGTCGATTCTGTTCCTGATCTTAACGATAGGGTATTCAGCAGCGTTCGTAGTCCCGTTCTTCATCGGCAAGGTTGCGCTGATTCTGATGGCGGTCTGTGTCAGCGTACACATCCTCTCCTTTCCGACACTGGAACCGGATGCAGGAGCATAGTTAAAGCTGCTACAGGTTTGCCTGCATTTCAGAGCGAGGGGGGTGGTTATGGAATGATGATAAGAGGAGTATGCTCAAAGCCAGACCATTCTCACTGATGGACCCTCGAGAAAGTGCGATCTAAAATAAAAAGATGCAGGAAAGCTTGAAACAATCCCCTGCATCCAAAAGAAGAGATGGTTACGAAAACTCAAACCTTACGAAATCTCTTTTTGCATTGTTTCCGTATGTTCCATCAGGTTATGCATGTGCTCATCAAGATTTTTCAGATGCGCACTTACCTCTTCTATATCCCTTTGCACGTGTTCGATATCGTCGTGAACATGCTTCACGTCTTCGTTCACATGCTTTACGAGTTCCTGTACTTCTGCCATATTTTTACCTCCGCCCATCTCGTTAGTTGTTAGGTGTATAAGTAAAATCCCCTAAAAAAGTTAGGCTTTGACCTTAAAACCTATAATTTCGGTTTTCTTTGTCTATATCCCCGCATAACCCGCAGCCACACGCCGCGGACTCAGAAGCACCGTCCACATCGGCTCCGGAACGGTGTGCCACGTACTTTCGTGCGAACACGATTACCATCAGGAGCGCAAAAAGAATCGATGCTGCAATGTATGCCCACTCCGGCAGTATTGATATGGATCCGTCCAATCCCGGGATAGGTATGTCAGTAATGTTGTAAATCAGATCCAGAAGCACGCCTAAGTACAATTGCCCGTCCCTGCGATGGTTGCAAGATATAGTCCGAGCGTCCGTTTCCCCATAACCGACCCAACAACAGAGATTGTAACC
>JAYEGI010000158.1:0-2903 GCA_034659035.1 Methanobacteriota archaeon | reverse complement strand
GGTGGTTTTTCAATGCATCCGGTAACCAATATTGACACAATTATTCCAATTCCTATTATTACCACTTTTAATTTTTGATTCATTTTCGAGTTCTCCTGTGATTTCTGTTATTCTTTTGGGTGTAGTTGAACTCCACGAAACGCCACTATGGCATCATGCCCATATATAGTTTTTATGCCACGCGTCTTACTGTGAAACACATAGTACAAGTACTTTATGTCAGGTCAGTCTACTATGTAATAGATATTTGTTTATATGCCCAGATATTCATAAAATAAAACTGGTATGCCATAAATAGAAAATATCTATTGATATTCCGACAGATATGAACAACATAGGTTAAGTAATCAAAATAGTTTTGCAGACATAGTATATATATATCGAAATACCTGTCAAAACATCCAACGACATCATCGTTGCCAACACCATAACCATCTCACTTCTCCCGATCTGGCAATGTATATTCTGGGAGCAGCAAACCACGCGCTGCTCAGACGGAACACCAACAGATCACACCAGTTATTCTCAATCGATATTCAACCAGAACTACTACCCACGATTTTCAACAATTTCATCCACCTTACTCTCTATCCGCTTGATTTGCTGCTCCAGCAGTTCTATCTTTGCATCCATCTCTACAACCTTCTTTGATTCCGCTACCTTGCAATCGACGTATCGTTTGGCTAAACTGATCACATAAACCACTATTGCGATCGGTACGGCGTAGAAGAGTATACTTGCAATGACAAAAAGAAGGTTCCTAACACTAATCCCAGCCCGACCAAGAAACAGTACTGTGATCAGTGATGCTGCTACGAACACCAGAATCCACAAAACATGCTTCCTATTGACCTGCATCATCTTCTACGCCTCTCGTATTCACCCAAACTCGTACACCACGGTCACCTGAGCCGAGACCGTCACATCTCCTGGCTGAATCTGCGGACCTGCACCCATCTTCATCGGAGTTGCCGCCTCCATCGGAACTACTTCAGGAATTGGCATCATCTCCCCGTAGCCAGTATCATAGTTCATGTACATCCTGTACGGCGAAAACTGCGATCCTGTGGTCGAGATCTCGATCGGGCCCTTGATCATAACGCCCATTGCATCCGCAACAGACGTCGCATCCGCCGACGCCCTGCGGGTAGCATCTGCGATAGCCTCGTCCCGGAGATCAGCCTGACGGTCATCGCTCACCGTGAATGTCACGTCATCGATCTCGTTTGCTCCGCTCCCGAGCGCGGCACCGACCACATCTCCGACCGCCTTGATGTCTCTTACCGTTACGACCAACGAGTTTCGCACCTGAAAGCCAATCAGGCTCTCCTCATCATCCCGCCAGTTGTATCTGGGTCGTACCTGATAGCCAGATGTCACGGCGTCGTCTTCTGCTATTCCGAGTTCGTGAAGTGTAGCCATGCATGCGTCCATCTTTTTGGCGTTCTCATCGCTTGCCTCTTTCACATCCTCTGCCTGCGTAACCACAGAAAGCCTGAGCACAGCCTCGTCAGGGGTCGTGTCAACGGTTCCGTATCCTGATACGGTGATCACCTTCTTCTGCTGCATACTGGGCGCACCCGGGCTTCCGCCCCAGAGTCCTGCAGAGGCGAGCCCGGCAGAGACCACAAGTCCTGTGAGCAGAAATGCGGTTATCCATCTTGTTCTGTTCTTCATGTTCCGTTCTCCTTTGTTGTTTATAGAATTGTGTGTCTGCACAGTTCTAATCAAGTGTATATTTTGGTAGGTATTAAGATTTACTTAAGCTGCGAACTTATTCGCAGTTATCTTCGAATTTTAACTGTGTCGCCGCCGCCCCGCATGCACAACCGCCAGCAGCCCCAGCACCACAATCGTACCAGACGCTGTGAACGCAGGAATTGCGGGAGCCGGTGTGTGAGTCCCGATATCAGAGCCTACCACAACAGGATTTGAACCTGAGCACCCGACAGACTCTATTTGGCTTGCAACTTTAAACCTCCAACAACCCCAGATCCAGTAGGATAACGGTCTGCTATCAGAGATTTCAGGAACGGTGCCTGATTCGACAGGTCAACCGACCCCACTGCTCCATAGTAAACGATGAAATAATCGCCCTCACGTCCAAATGTATTTTTGTAGACCAGAAAATACCCGGACGTTGTTTCACATTCGTATTTGGTGGCATCGAAACCCTTTGGTGAATATCTCGATCCTTTGCTTATATTCAACTCCACAGTTGAAACTCGTCCGTGTTCTTCTAAATATTGGTACAGCTCCTTCTCCGCCTGCAAGAACTCTTCGCCATCATCAAAGTACCATTCACCTGCCATATATCGGTCATCCGATCCCGTTCGTGAGTAGTTTGCATACCCGCAGTACTGCGAAAGTGCTGGAAAGAATGGAGGTGATGCACCTTTCTTTCTCTTGCCGATCAATGAGAAATGTCCTGCGAAAGTCTCATTCACTGCCACTCCCTCCAATGGTATATGTTCTGCGAGAATTGTCTCATTTATGCAAGTTTCATTTGCAGCCATATCATTTAAGATCGCTTCCACATCACTCACATTAAAGTCTGCGCTGACATAATCCGGAGAGGGGATATACCACACCTGCATATATTCAGGAGGGGGATATCCGGGGCCGATTGCAACAAAAGGAAGAACAATAAACCACACAAACGATCCAACAACCATAAACAATGCCAGTATCGCAGCTATTTTACTCACTTTTTTTCTATTAAACATTCTTTACATCCTAATTTTATAAAAAATAAAAAATGGGTGATTAAGGTCTCACCTGACATTCCGCAGGTCGCCATCCATTTTCCACAATTTCTACTGATAGTGGTTTTGAATATCCAAAAAATATTATTTTTATGCTGTAGTGGCACAACATGTCCAATTTCAACATGTGCTGGCATC
>JAYEGI010000157.1:0-2904 GCA_034659035.1 Methanobacteriota archaeon | reverse complement strand
GCGGTTAAATTCTCGGTTTGGTTACAGTATCCCCTATTTCCCAGGTAGTCCCTGTATAGTGAAGTCCCCTGATAGTGGTTTTAGGTACCTGAGTAGTTACCTTAAAACTTCGTACGATCTTGAGCATGTATGTACAATCATCTCTGGCAGATATCATAACACGGACTCTTTTATTTCCATTAACTATCTCGGATCGGTACACTACCACTTCATAGTTCACAAAAACTCGACATCATCATCGACCGGCGTGGTTATGGCGTTTCCATCGTGAGCATCGATCATGATGCTGCCATTTATACCTTTAACCCCCCAGACTGGCAGGTACACGATGTCCATATCGAGATCGATGTCCTTTGCCAGGGGTCTCACAGTCCTGTGCTCGGTGACGATGGCGCCGCCTGATGTGCTGGTAGAGGCTATATTTCTCGTGTTGTTCTCGATCGCATCGTTTAATATCCCTTCCCGGGCTTCGACTTTCGTCACGGTCGGGCTTTTTATCTCATAATCCTGGCAGGGAACGGATATGGAATCGCTTACCTCTTGCAGGTACTCGTGTTTCTCCCTGTTGAGAGCATTGATCGCACCAGACCCCTCTGCTGCTATATGTATCGTCTTTGTCCTGTACTGCCGGTGTGTATCGATGACGTAGCTATAATTCCAGAACGGCACAAACTCTATAGCAGCACCCGTTATACCACTGACAAACCCCTTCGCAGTCGCGATCGCACGCCTCTCGTCCACGCGTATAGCCGCGCATCTAAGCTGTAGCGCGTCACGCGAATCGTCCACAGTCTCGACGATCTCTGGCATCCGGCCCGTAGAATAGCCCTGATACTCTTCAGGCTCATGCTCACGAGACTTCTGGTACTCCTGATGTTCATACTCATGAGACTTCTGATACTCCTGATGTTCATACTCATGAGACTTCTGATACTCCTGCCCCAGAAGATCGTAACGTGCGTCTTCCGCCTCTGCAAGCATCGCCTTTCCGATGCGAATCTCGAGTTCGGAACGATCCCACATCCTGATGTTGTACCGATCCGCGAAGCGCGTCATCTGGTCTGTGGTCTCGTCGGATATGAAGAGCGCGTCGTAAGCCCCCTGCACCGCATCTGCGAAATACCGCAGATCGGTCTCGGTCCCGCCATACTGTATGCAGGTCATCCCCCCGTCTTTCGCAACAACCAGGTCGGTTCGCGGAGGGGTTCCCCGGATCGAGGGATTCACATCATACCCCTGCGAGCTCAGGATATTTGTAAGAAGGTCGAGTAAGATTTGTCTGTTCACCATCTGCACCTCGCACATACATCTATATATTGAGCAGTTCACGGAGGCTGTCGTCCTCCATCGGAGCTGGTATCGCTGAATGTTCGCAGTCCATGATTGCTTTCGCAAGCTTGCGGTACACCTCTGCGATTGCGGAGTCCGGCGCACTTTCGAGCACAGAGGACCCTTGCCGCTCGCAGTCCTGCACGATATCGTCTTTCGGGATGAATGCAACAAGTTCGCTCCCGATGCTGCTTGCAAATTCGGTTATGATCTCTTCTTCTCTCGGGACGTTTCTTGAATTGCAGATCACCCCGCTAAGCGGCATCTTCAGTTTCAAAAGCCCTTTGCAAATGTTGTTTGCAGCATAAATCGGCATATATTCGCCTGACGAGATGATGTATGCCTCGCTAACGAGCCCCTTTCGGATCGGCGCCACAAATCCGCCGCATACGATATCCCCTGGCACGTCGTAGATCACAAGATCACTCTCTGTAAGCGCTGTTGTGATCTTCTGTAGTTCAGTGACTGCGACAATGATCCCCCTGCCAGCGCAGCCGACACCTGGCTCTGGTCCGCCGACCTCGATGCATTTTACGCCTTTGTAACCCTCGTAGACGACATTCGCCTCGGATAGCTCGGTTCCCTTCCGTATCGTATCCATCACCGTCGGAATTCGCCTACCATTAAGCAGCGTGATTGAGGAATCGCTCTTTGGGTCGCAACCGATGATGGTAACTGAATACCCGGCATCCGCGCACGCTGCTGCGACATTTGAGGCGGTGCTGGACTTACCGATGCCACCTTTGCCATATATCGCTATTCTTCTTGTTCGGTACATCGTTCTCAAGCACTGCCATATCACAGCGAACATCCGCAACAACTGCTCGGGAGCGCTCTCGTATTTTGTTCGGCACATGCGTTCTCAAGCGCGGCTATATACTCCTGGTATGCTGCGATCAGATCGGTCGTTTTGTCCATGAAACCATGAACACGCGTGTAAAACTCTTTGAGGTATGCCTCCTCCTCAGGATGATCCTCTTCTGATAGTTCCGATATTGCTCTGGAGAACTCCGAAAACTCTTTTTCGCGAACAATCATTGCCTCACCAAGTTCGAGTAAGACTTCTACATCTACAACTTCTGTATCCATATTTGAAACTTATGCCCCCATAGTATTTAATAATGATTAATGGTGGGGTTGCTGTCTTCTCTGGTGTCGGCAGCCCTGCCACACTCTTCGATATGCCCCACATCTGAAAATCCAATTGTCGATTTTATGCCAACTGCTTAATCCTGCAATGTCAGCAGGATCAGTTGGCGGTCTACCAGGTCCCCGTTTTGTGGGAGGCGTTCGTTCTTTTATTCGTTTATCGGCAAGATTTACAAGATCCCGTATGTTATTTAGATAATTTATCATCTCATAGATCTGCGCTTGATCATATTGTGCCCAGTCGGTTAAAACCCGGCTCTTTGCTATCGTATTCGAATGTTCCATCCCGGACACTCTTAATGATTTTTTTAAGTTCTTCTCCGCGCTGTTCAGGGGGCATAAGATGGAATTGACCAACAAGTATATAAGCATAGTGGTACATACGTCCATATAATGTGTAGCTTATGCGATGTTTCCACGACGATC
>JAYEGI010000156.1:0-2929 GCA_034659035.1 Methanobacteriota archaeon | reverse complement strand
CAGACCCACACAGACAGAAAATATCATCCGCATGAATTACGCAGGTCCGGGTTACCCTGGATGAACGCCCGGGTGGGTGTCGTTGAAGAATTGTGCTATTTCCTCGTTTGTCATTTATGAGCTTCCCTCTGCTCTCACGTAACCGCCATCCTCAGCATCTTTTCAATGTACGTGCCTTTGTCTTCCTGCTGGAAGAGAACGTGTCTCTCCTCGAACTGCTCTTTAGTCATACCACCATCCCACCATCCGACCTCGGGGATTCGCGTGTTGGAAATGATGAAGGAGTTGAGCGTGACCATTGAATCCTGTGACCGAAGATCGTCTTCTATCGATTTAATAGTCTTGTAGAATGTGATCTTAGGGTCATCAGTGCCTTTCAGGTTGCGCAGGCCTTTGGGGTCGATGAAGTTGATGTACTGTTTCCCATCCGCAAGCAACCACATTATGAAATCCGGATAGAAGTTTCCCGCTTCGAAAAATCCAATTCCCCTTCCACGGGACATGTTCCGCAGCAGGTAGAGCTCTTTGCCCTTAAAGAAATCCTTGTTCTGCGAGCAATGCTGTTGGAGATCCAGAACGAAGTCTCGCTCACCCTCGTTCAAGGGCACGGGCTTCACTTCAATGACATCGCTGTTTACATAGACCAGCGGCTGGTAGAGATGATGCCTAAACATGACAGCGGAAAGTCCCTGGAACTCGACGTTGCGCAGTTCGCCTTTCTCAATGATGCCCTTGATCTCTTCCAGCTTGGTCACGATATCTTGTCTTGACTGGTCGACCAGGAATAAATAGTCGTCAATGAAGTTAGGGTCGTCTTCGGTGAGCGTCCTGTATTCAAGATGGTCCTTCTCGAATTCGGCCTTACGGACCTTGTAGAACCGGTCACAGTATTTGCGAACCAGCGTGGATGCGATCTCCTGCCACCGCCGCGTCTGCTCGAATGACCGCGCTTCCATCTCTTCCTGCGGGATGTGGAGTACATACCAGCTATTGTCAGTGAGGAGTCCTGATAACCTGTCCATACTCAGGTTCAGGTTGTACCAGGCTCGCTCGCTCTTAAACATTTGGAGATCGAAATACAACTCCTCGACATCAAGGAATGCCAAGTGGTCAGGGGTGAACCAAGCTTCGTTCGGTGCGGCCGTATCGAGCATCGCCTGGCCCCGAGCGCTGGCTAGAGCTTGAATCTTTGGATACCAGTCCACGGTAAGACGGCTTTTCTTAAGGTGTTCGTCCGGCGTGCCGAGCGTGGGCTTCGGGCCCTGTTTCTTGAAATCGATGCCTTCCTTGAGCCGGATTGTCTTCAGCGGTTTCTTGCCAAGATTCTTGACAACCGGCATGACAAATTCTATGCGGTCCTCGTTGGCAGGAAGTCCCTCATCCTCCAGATACTCTTTGAATTGCCGCATATAATCGGCGTGAATTCCGAACACATTCAGCGTCTCTAAACGCTCGATGTCCTTCGGAGCATTGAAACCGACGATGCGATGGCTTCTCTTTAGGCAGAAATCCAGTCCCTTCAGGCGGACGCCGCGCCCGAAAAGCTGGATAATCTGCGAGCCTTCCTTCTTGCCGATGTTCATGAGTCCCATTGTGCTCACGCGCCAACTCGACCACCCTTCCGAAAATTTCTTTGAGCCTATCAGCACGTTCAGCGTTGAATCACCCGAATTAACGCGACGGAAGAGGGAATCCGAGAACTCGCTGTCTGTGACAGCCAAGTCCTCCGGGTGTTCCTCGCAGAGCTTGCACAGACCCGATGGATCGCCGACGTTGATGAGCCCGAAAGGCTCGTTGTCCTCGCCAATATGCAGGGCAACTTCTCCGCCTGCCTTGAGTCGCCGGACGTGCAGCGCGCCGGAAACTTGTGCGTTGAAAAGTACCGCCAGGATGTCCCGGAACGTCTGCTCCCCGGAGAGCCCGCGCTGTCCGAGGTAGGTAAAGGCCCCTGCAAAAAGCTCGCGGCCCTTGGAATCATGAAGACCTGAACTGCCGCTGAGCAGCATGTCGAGATAGCGGATGCTTTCGTCGCAGTTTTTCACAAAGCGAGCAAGGAATAGAAGGATGTCTACCACGTCCGAAACATCCTTCTTTCTTGGTTTCTTGGTGACGCTTCCGCCCACGAATATCCAGAGGGGCTTCTCGATCAGGAAGCACCGCAGTTCCTCCTGCCTGTCCTGAAACAGCCTCTGTTGCTGGTAAAACGCCAGGAGACAGGCCGTCATATAACGACGCCGGTGTTCTTCATTCGAGTCGTCTTCCAGGTTGAGAATACGGTACTCCTTGCCGTAGCCGTCGCCGTAAAAATACTTGTAGGAGTAGTCAAAGAGGATGCACTTAGCGTATTCATGGGCCAACTCCTTGTTGCCGCTTGCCTTCACGGCCTGGCCGAAAGTGGCGGAGTACTCGAAGGAAAAACCCTTTTCGCATAGCCGGTTGCGCATCTGCATCCAATGGCCGACTTCCGCGCCACTTGTGCCCCGGTGACCTTCATCCACTAAAACAAGGTTGTTGCCTTCAAAGGCATCGATGGATACGGTCTTTTCCCCGGTGGTTTCGCGGAGTTTGTGGACGTCGATAATCTCGATGCTTCTCCCCGTGAACAATCCTCCGGCATCCTTGTCAAAGAGATCAGCGAACATGTCGGATAACCGGAACTCGTCCCGGTGCTGAAGACTCAAGCCCTCATTCGGCGTAAGCAGAATAGTCCGGTTGATGTCACGCTCCAGGCCGTTCAGTTTCTGGTAATGGTGGTACTGCAGGATGTTGACGTGCATGAGAAGCGTTTTGCCTGAGCCGGTGGCGCTCCAGAAGGCAAGCTTCTTCAGGTCCTCCGGCTCATATGGCTTGATCTGAGCGTCCTTTGGCAGGCCCGTAGCAAATAGCCGGCCTAACGTCTTCTGCTGGGGCGTATCACCTTCATTGAAAC
>JAYEGI010000155.1:0-2960 GCA_034659035.1 Methanobacteriota archaeon | reverse complement strand
CTGTGCTCAGGCTTTCTGTGTTGACGCAGGCAGAGGATGTGAAGGATGCATCGGATGAGAACGCTGATAAGATGGATGCGTGCCTGGCTGCCCTTTACGAACTCGGAATAGCAGAGGACGATGCTGTAACATCCGGTTATCATGTGCGACCCCGGTATAACTGGAGGGACGATGAAGAGAGCCTGATCGGCTTTCAGGTGCGAAACTCACTGGTTGTGACGGTTAAGGATATCGAGAAGGTCGGAGATGTGATCGATGCAGCGCTTGCGAGCGGAGCAAACGAGATCGATGACGTGGCATTCACAGTGAGCGATGACCGGCAGGCTGATCTCAGGGACGGGGCTATTGCAGATGCGGTTGCGAGAGCATCGGCTGACGCAGCGTCTGTTGCGGATGCGATGGGTGTTACGATCATGGGACCGATTGAGATCTCGACCACAGGATCGCAGTTTTCGCCGTACAGGATGTACATGAGCTACGATAGCGGCTACAAAGGCGGAGGGATGATGGCGATTCCTGAAGCAGAGATGACGGCGGCTACAATGAAGATGGGTGCGGGTCCGCAGATTCAGCCGGGTGACGTGACGGTCTCGGCGCATGTGACCGTGGTGTACGAGTTTGGGTGAATCGAGCAGTGAATGGAGCGCTTGGATGAAGAATAGAACAACACACGGACTTGGAGCACTGGCAATTCTCGGTATTCTGATTCTGTCGAACACTGCATCTGCATGTGGTAATCCCACAGATTCGTTTGCAACCGAGGTTTTATTGAACAAACCCGGAGTTTCATACAATCTATCCGGAATGATTGAATCAGATGACGTCATCGTCAAAACAAAGGAAGTCCCTGTCGAGAGCGAACCTGTGGGGGGCGTGCCGACACCGCAGGCGATTATGATTCCACCACAGACGATCGTGATTCCAAATAATAACAGCACAGCGATAACGGAAACAGTATCGCCCAAGCTGCCAGCCGAAACACGAACCGAACTCGATAGAATTATCTACCGTTCTCATTACAATCAGGATGTCGCGGTGATCCTTTCGGATAGAGTTCACAGCTATAATGAGGGGGGATGGGACGATGGCATGTACATTTCGGTAAGAATCCAGATCCCAACAAAAGACGTGCACAAAAGTGTGCCGTACGTCAGAATAAGACTGATAGAAGACGTGAACGCTGCTGTGCTCGATATCGATACTTCCGCTGGGCTGGGCTGGGATTTCGAGGTATCCGGAGGTGGGAGCCGGACCACGGAAGGTGGCGGACATCATAGCATGAAATCCTATTCGCTTCGAAAAAGCGATATCCAGATCGATGCCATGCCCGCTGGAAGAGCGTCACTGGAAAAAACCGATGTCTGTGTCACTGTAAACAATGCAACATCTCTGAGTGAAAGCGCAAAAGATGAAATAACGGATGTTCTGGTCGCAATCGGATTTTTTGAACCGACAGACATAATCGATGATACGGCAATCGCATCAAATATCAGGGAGTGGGATGACCTTGAATCTGCTATCGCTGTTGCTGCGGATGATTTCGATTTTGGTTATGCCATGAAGACAGAACTGGGATATCTCATAGATAATGACGTGGTTGTGGGATTGACTGATGGGGATGTCGATGAAATAGCATCTGCCTCTGTACGCGGGGCTGCTGGCTACAATTCGAGGATTTTTTATGAAGACGGTGAATGGATACCATATCACGAAACAGGGAGGCCAATACTGATAAAAACTGCCGACTGTGGCGGATTCTCGATCACTGAGCTTCCGGGCGAGACTGCGTCATCTGTTCCCACGGAATCGACGACACACGCACCTGCGCCGGATCGCACGCCCACGCCCACAGTGCCCGCGTTCACAGCGTTTACTGCGGTTGCGGGGCTGCTGGCGGTCGCGTATGTGAGGCGGCGCGGAGACAGAGGTGAGCGATAAATGGTGAAACTGTGCAGCTGTGAAAAATGCGTTTATTCTCTTTAAAGATGAAAGATTCCTGCAATTTGGTTTATTTGCAAGTCCACAGGGTTTCAAAGGATTTTTGGTAAGTATCCCACTTATTTCAGTTTATGGGATTGTTTATCCCGTTTTCTGGGATTAACTTTCAGATTACATACTTGAGTTGTTCCAGCCACGCGTATATTGAGCGCCGAGGAGGAGCGTGATGATAGAAGTACCCAAATGTAAAAGGAGGTGAAAAAAATGAAAAAGAAGATGTTTGCAATGCTAACTGTTGCACTGTTTGTGACTATGGGTTTTGCAGGTTTCGCGAATGCAGATGGCTTTAAACTCGGTAAGTTACAAGCTGTACAAGACGCAGAAGCGCGAGTAATCACGGTCAATGAGACATTGATGGATGTTGAACCGACCGGGGACGGTAGGAGTCTGACTATCGAACATGCAGGATACTTGAGCATTGACGAGGATAGGAGTGATATATGTGATGCGAAGGCGTATGACTGGAATGCATACGGCATTTCATCAAGCGGCACGCCTATCCAGGTTAACGTAGATTGGGATTACGATGATGATTCCAATATATGTGGCGGCAAAGCCACGTTCAAGTTAACGGTATTGGGTGCACAAGATAGCAAAGAGATAACGGACGTGTGTTTTGTGAATAATGGTGCCAAGGGTGTATTAAAAGCTACGTTTACAGCGTATCCCAATCACCCATACCAATTTACGGTATATTGTGAGCGCGAGGGTCACGATAGTGCAGAGGATATAGGAGTTATCCACGCATACCCGTAAGCAACAAACGTGCAACTGCAGATATAAAGTGTGAAGAACCATAACGGTTCTTCTTTATTTTTTTATTAGTTTTTTTAGATATACTCGGCACCGCCATAAACTGCGATTTTTTATAGATAGAACCATAGCACATATTTAGTATACAGGAGACTACTTTTTAGTTTGAGATACAAATCTCAATAGGTGATCTACATGATTAAGATTGA
>JAYEGI010000154.1:0-2961 GCA_034659035.1 Methanobacteriota archaeon | reverse complement strand
CAGCAGATGAAGCTTCTTACCGACGACCATGGCATCAAAAAGCTGGAAGGCGGGAAATAATGGCACTACACAAAGACTTCCCCGATTCGCCGCACGCTATCCTTGATCCGGATGTTCGCTGGTTTCCTGCCGATGAAGCCTTGCGCGAAACGAGCATGGAAAAACTCATGCCGCCCCTGGTATCGCAACTGCGCAAGAAAGTGAAGGAGTTCCGAGACGGCGGCTACGTCGGTGCGGCCGACACCAGCAAGAGCCTGCTCAAATGGTGGTTCAAGACTCCGCACATGCTGGAGCAGATCAGCGGGACCATGACTCAGTTTCAGTACTATTTCGCCCAGCGCGAAGCATTGGAAACGATCGTTTACCTGTACGACGTTGTAGGCGTTCAGGATAAACACGACATGATGCGCTTCGATGCAAACGGTCTTGTGTCGGGAAGCATGTTCGACGAGACATGGCGGCGCTTTGTAGTCAAGATGGCTACCGGAAGCGGCAAGACCAAGGTCCTCAGCCTTGCTCTGGCGTGGAGTTTCTTCCACAAACTATATGAGCCGGACTCCCAACTGGCGCGTAACTTTCTGGTCATCACGCCCAACATCATCGTGCTCGACCGCATCTATAAAGATTTTCAAGGACTTCGGATCTTCTTCGAGGATCCGGTACTCCCGGACAACGGCGTGGACGGCCGTAACTGGCGCGATGATTTTCAACTCACCCTGCACAAGCAAGACGAGGTCACCATCACCAGGCCCACCGGCAATATCTTTCTGACCAATATCCACCGCGTCTATGCCGGCAACGATATCCCTCCTTCACCGGACGATGAAAACACCATGGACTATTTCCTGGGCAAGCGGCCCACCGGTGCGACCACAGATTCCAAGGTAGATTTGGGCATGATCGTACGCGATATCGACGAGCTGATGGTCCTGAATGACGAGGCGCATCACATCCACGATCCGCGCATGGCCTGGTTTAAATCCATCGAAGACATACACAACCGGTTGAAGCAGAAAGATGCCGCGCTCTCCCTGCAGATTGACGTAACCGCTACGCCGAAACACAACAACGGCGCTATCTTCGTGCAGACCATCGCGGATTACCCATTGGTAGAAGCCATCTCGCAAAACGTGGTCAAACATCCTGTTCTGCCCGACGCCGCCAGCCGGGCGAAATTGCAGGAACGCCAGAGTGCGAAGTTTACCGAGAAATATGAGGACTATATCCATTTGGGCGTGATTGAATGGCGCAAGGCTTATGCCGAACACGAAAAGATGGGCAAGAAGGCGATTCTGTTCGTAATGACCGACGACACACGCAACTGCGATGATGTAGCGGAATACCTCGAAGGCCACTATCCCGACTTAAGGGACTCTGTCCTGGTTATCCATACAAAGAACAACGGCGAGATCTCCGAGGCGCAGTCAGGCAAAGCGAAAGACGTACTGGAATCCTTACGCAAAGAGGCCAATGAGATTGACGACGCCGACAATTCCTATAAGGCCATCATTTCCGTTATGATGCTCAAGGAAGGGTGGGACGTGCGCAACGTTACCACTATCGTCGGACTGCGCGCCTATTCAGCCAAGAGTAACATTCTTCCGGAACAGACGCTGGGCCGTGGACTTCGCAGGATGTACCCCGGCGGTACAGAGGAATATGTCAGCGTAGTCGGCACGAATGCCTTTATGGAATTCGTCGAATCTATCCAGGCCGAAGGCGTGGTCCTGGAACGTAAAGCGATGGGCGAGGGGACTGCACCCAAAACGCCGCTGGTGGTGGAAATTGATAGAGAGAATGAGAAGAAAGACATCGATGCGCTGGACATTGAAATTCCTGTCCTGACGCCCCGCGCCTACCGGGAATACAAGAACCTCAACGACCTGAACGCGACCGCCATGGGTCATCAACACGTGGCTTACCTGCAGTTCAGTGAGGAAGAGCAAAGGGAGATTGTCTTCAAGGACATCACCACCGGCGAGGTCACCCATACCACGATCCTCGACACGGTCGGTGTCGCCGATTACCACAGCGTGATCGGCTACTTTGCACAAACCATCATGAAGGATCTGCGCCTGGTCAGCGGCTACGACGTTCTCTATGGAAAAGTCAAAGCATTCGTACAGGATGAGTTGTTTGACCGTCCGGTAGAACTCGAAAGCCCCAACACCCTGCGCAACCTGTCCGAACCGGCCACAACAAAAATGCTGATCGATTCATTCAAGAAGGCAATCAACGCCCTTACCTTGCAAGACAAAGGCAACGCCGAAATCCGCGACACTATCAAGCTCCGGCAGACCCGCCCTTTTATAGCCAAAGATCAGGGCTACCTGGTCCCGAAGAAAAGCATCTTCAACCGAATCATTGGTGACAGCCGACTGGAACTCCACTTCGCCGGTTTCCTCGAAGATTGCTCAGACGTACTGTCATATGCAAAGAACTATCTCGCCGTGCATTTCAAGCTCGATTACGTGAACTCCGATGGCGATATTTCCAACTACTATCCTGACTTTATCGTCAAGCTCTTTGACAACAATACAGTCATCGTCGAAACCAAGGGCCGGGAGGACCTTGATGTACCTTTGAAAATGGCCCGGTTACAGCAATGGTGCGAGGACATCAACGGGATGCAATCGGATGTGACGTATGATTTCGTGTACGTAGACGAGGAAGGCTTCAAGAAATATGAACCGAAGTCGTTTGCGGATTTACTGGCCGGCTTTCGAGAATATAAAGAGAAAATATAACATAAAAAAATTGCTGTTATGCTGAAAAAATTTCGACCTGTGCGGTTAGTAGATAAGCAATAGTATCAATTACTTATAATAAGGGTGGACAATACTTTTGATGTGTGTAATAATTTTGATATCACAATATCATTTTCAGGAAAGGATATCAAATGGGCACATATAAAATCAAGGTTAATATTGAGTTAGTCGAGTGCAAGGAGATGGAGGAAGA
>JAYEGI010000153.1:3932-12482 GCA_034659035.1 Methanobacteriota archaeon | reverse complement strand
GGATTTTCCACATTCTTCTATATTCTTGACCGCGCAGACGTTACCATCCGCACGATCTACAGTGGGATTACCCCAAATGGAGGGGGTAGCCGGTTAGGCAATCTGTGATGTAGCTTCTTGTCGATAGACAGAGTACGCAGAGGGGAGTAGATGGAAAATAAACGGTTAAGTGCTCCGCGTTCCTCTGCGCCCTCCGCGGTTATTTTTCTTGCCAGAAGATACAGGATCGCAATCGGGAGACCGATCAACATACCTGAGTAGTTACGAATGGTATATGTATACTGGGCAAGGCTGTCAAGGAAGTAGAATTTTATGGACCTATCAGAGCGTTACTCTCTAATAATGGCAGCGAGTTACCAAATCACTGGAAACACAAAAAAAAAAGGTTCAACCGGTATATTTCAGAAGCACCTGGAACAGTACGGGATAAAACATAGAACAACGAGTGTAAATCACCCGCAGACTAATGGGAAACTTGAGAAATGGTTCGGATTGTACGAGCGGAAGAAAGACGAATTTGATACATTGGAAGGATGTATAGGCTGGTACAACGATAAGAGACCGCATGCAATCCTGAATTTTGAGAACGCAGAAACGCCATCGGAAGCGTTCACGAGAAAATTTAGACCAGGGGATGTATTTCATACTATGATAAACTTGTTTGAGTAGTTATTAGTATGATGAAATCTAATTGAAGTAATACTGAGGTAGACGAAATTAATTCAGGAAAATACATCTCGATATTCAGTCCGATCTTTTTATTTGCACCCGTTTCCATGGCTGACATGATCGCTCACCTACCATTTCGCCTACCTCGCAATAAATCTTCTGGACAAAGCGCAGCTACGTGATCTCATCAAACACTATATCCTCCCACTTCCGCTCCCCGATAACGACCTCAAACTCAACTGGTGTTAGCACCGGCACAGGAAACGCCGCGGTATTGTCGATTGCGATCCGCGGGCATGCCGTGTTCACAAACGCGTCCATACGAAACGGAGCCAGCGCTTCTGGCGTGATCATATCCGCGAACAGGATGTGCGCGTCCAGACCATGCTCTTCTGCATTGCATCGCAACTCAAACGCAAGATCCTTTCTGCACTGCCCGATCTTGGTGGATACGAGAATCCCGAACGACTGCGCATCAAGCGACCGCTCGATTGCAGCGCAGCGCTTACGAAGCACTTTATCAACACCAGGCTTCCTGATCTCATTCATCTCCGGATCCGCAATCCAGACCGGCTTTTTGGTCGCAAGCGAGATCCCGAGCGCATGAAAATCGCCTGTGCCGATATACAGATACTCAACGCAATCCGGAACCGCAGAGAAGTTACACCCGAGTACGAGTCCGGGATGTGCGATGCGCGCATCGCCGCTACTGATAACGCCCTGGATGTCGTGATCCGCAAGGTACTGCTTCACACCGGTAAGTTTATGCACGAACTGAGCTGTTGAGACAAGCCCGACACGATCCCCGACCACATCAATCGCTTTCGTTAGCAATGGAAGAAGATCGATCCTGGATTCTGCCTCGATGAAGATTACGTTCTCTGCTGGTATGTTGGGTATCTCTGCATGTCCGAACTGGAACAGAATGTCCACAGACTTGCGAAGTGGTGTATCGATGTCGCATGCGCCGAAGCAGGAGTTTGCAGAGATTATAATCTTTGAACCTGTACGCTCTTCAATTTCCTCTGACACATTGATCGCTTTTCGCTTGAAACCGTCCGGAAACTGGAGCCCAATGGTTTTAGCACGTCTTTTTTTGATTGTATCGATGATGTGTTCCAGACCGAAGTCGTACACATCATCGATCATACCTGCTTTGGCAGGAAGTACTTCTTGATTAGTGTATCGCATTGTGAACAGGTGATCATGAGCCAGTCGCCAACCATCTGCTGGTTGAAATGTTCAAAGATTGATGCTCCGCAGTTCGGGCATGAATAATATTCTTTGAAGTAGTAATTATAAAATGTCGGATTATTTTGCAGCCACTCGAGAACCGCTAACATGCGCTCAAGATACCGCTGCTCTGGTCTGGCTTCGTCGTCCATCGCGGTCTCAAGCCGCTCTTTCACATCCCTGAAATACCTCTTCGACTTCTCCCGGATTCTCTTATAATCCGTTGCATAATTAATAGTATCTTTTAAATATTTTGAATACATCTCGCCGCTTGCGCCAGCCTCTCTGCGTGTGATCGTCTTCAGGAAATACTCGCTCATCAGGTCCTCCATCAGATCGAAGCACTCTGTGCAGATATCGTAGCCCTCATAATGCGTCGAATCCAGTTCACCATGGCAGATGGTGCACACCTTTCGTTCCATGGGATATAGGTAAACTTATACGAATTTAAAGGTATGTCTGGTTATTGGGTACTTATGGTGTGTGATACAGGTTTCGTGTAAACGTGAACGTGACTCTTCTCATATTCTTTTCCTCGTATATGCCGCTAACAATCCGATGGCCGCAGCCATTGCTGCGAATCCGGGCAGCCCATTTTCCTGATCATCAGACTCAGAATCAGTGGGAAGATCCTGCTCAACGATCAGGGTGAGCGTATCGTATCGTGTCGGGGACTTAGAACTGTCCTCAAACTGGTAATACACCTCGCTTTCAATCTCATGTGTTCCTGCCTGATTGCCTGTGAGGCGCACCTCGATCGACCGCACATTATCACCTGATTCGATGGTTTGGGTGCAGGTGTAAATTCCAGACCCGGCTTTCGCAAATGAACTGCTAGTAACCGAAACACCGGATGGCGGCTTCAGGATTAGTTGGACGGTTATGGATGGGTTTCCGATTGGGTTTACTGCCGATAGGGTGAAGATGGCATCCTCGCCTTTCTTGATCGTGGTTCGCGTGGTTCCGAAATAGACGCTTGGTCCAGTTCGCTCGACTGTTATCGGGATTTCTTCGAAACCTGAGTTTAATTTTGAATCGGTTGCTTCGACCCTGATTGTGTGCATTCCGATCGAAAGAGGACTGGTCGTTACAGTGTACGTTCCTCCTCTGTTCTGGGATTCGAGTGTCGTTCCGTCGAGCAGTATTTTTATCGATACAACTCCACTATCATCGCTTGCACCATAAGTCATCTCTAACGCCTCGCCTTCCTCAAGCACGCCATTACTGTTCTGTTCGATGATGTCTGGCTTATCGATGCGTATTGTCGGTGAAGACGTGTCCGACGGTGTCAACTGCGCTGTTATTGGCGTTATGGTTTCTGCTTCAACCGATACCGACTCTAACAGATAGTCTTTGTAATCAGTTTTTTCTAATCTAATCGTGTGCGGCCCAGGTAAAACACCTGAAATTGTTTTGGGAGTCATTCCCTCATATGCACCATCGAGGTATACGTTCGCTCCACATGGATTGGATGATACAGAGACTGAGCCTGTCAGCGGTTCAAGCGACTCTCGTATATTCTCCACACTGCCTGCGGCTAAACTCACAGCCAAAGTTTTGCTTTTATATCCCGGTTTTGTCAGTTCTATCGTATGTGGTCCATCAACCACATCATCAAAGGAAACAGAAGTTTTTCCCATGTATGTTCCATCGAGGTACACACTTGCACCAGACGGCTCGGACATGATGGAAATAGACCCCTCTGGCGTTGTGGGTCGCTCATCCACGTCATCACGCTTGCCATCGTCATCAGTGTCAGGATTATCGGGATAGGTGCCGAGTTCTTCCACTTCTATGTAATACATCAAGTTGTCGTGATCGTTATCAGATATCTCTTCCTCAGAGAAACATCGCCGCTTTACCTCGAGAGTGTCGAGTAAAACATTACTCGTTGGCCATCGTGCATCCCAATACAGTTCGTATGGATATGTTATTTCCCCCGGTTCCCCCATACTTCTTTTCCACGAAATAGTTTTAGTATCGCCAACATCAAGCCAAAACTCAGTTTCTCGGCTCCCTGACTCCAATTCGAAACAGATGTATTCCGCCCCAGTATTCTTGACAATAATAGTGTGTGTGCTGTATTGTCCACTCACAGAAAATTCTGGCTCTACATGGACGCTGACAATTTCACCATCTTTTGCCGCACTCGATAGACCAATGCATATCGTAATCAGAAGCATAAGTGCTACAAGCACTTTCCACATCTTTTTATACATCCCAATCACCCGTGTATGCATTCTATCATCAGGAGGTTATAAAGTTGTTTAGCGCTAACGTTGTTTCGGCATTGTTATCGATTCGAGCCTCGTGTCTGCTGCCGTATGCCGGAATGTATGGAAAAATCAGAGTTTTAGCTTAACGCCCAATAATTTGACAACCCCACCCTCACATCAACAACCCCTCGAGCACCACAGCCAGCGGCATTCCGGTCTCTGCCGCGATCCTGACTTGTGAGCACCTGTTCAGCTCTTCGCCTCGCCTCTATCGGGTGGTTCAAGTAGATCCATCATCTCAATCCACCGCCCTTCTCCTGATCAATAATGCTACAAGCAACACCCGCCGCCGCAGACGCCACTTCGAATCCGGGAACTCCCCCTACCTTTTGATGTGGCAATGGGGAGTTGTGAGCCCGGACACGGAAACGATGGTGTGAACGGGCTCTGCAAAGCCGCCTTTCCCCGGTCAATCTGTGGATGCGGGTTTCGCGGCGCCAGCCGGATGATGCAAGGTCATCGCCGCCGCGCTAGATATGCGACGGCTGCAAGTCCGGCGGTTGCGAAGAATGCGCTGAAGCCAGGGACACTCGCCTTCTTTGTCGAAGTCTCTTCTTCCATAGGGGTTGAAGTTGCTTCAGATGTCGGTACGGGCGCCACGGTCTCCGCTGCAACCGCGCCTTCCTCTACTCCTTCGTATGCTTCGGTGGTTGCTTCGCTGATCTTATCGGTCAATGGCACCTCCACAAATAACGATGTGTATGGAGTTACGAACCCGAACTCCAGTGATAGGTCAGTAATCTCGGACACAATAGGATCAGTCTCGCCTTCGACGACCATCCGGTCCATCAGTTCCCGTATCTTCGTGTGCGCCCAGAGTTTTGGAACAAAGCTGTTATCGGACCCGGGAACGGCTGGAAATGTCTTGTCAAAGCTGCGGCTGCCTGTACGTGTGGTCGCGTCGATGCTTGAGTCGATATTTCCTGTGCCTGCCGGATACCTGGCGAGTACGATGGCGTCAGAGCCTGCAAAGAGCGTGTCATAGCCTGTGTTCACGATATCTGATGCACGACGATATGAGAAGTCCATGTCGGTTATCACAGGTGTTGATATCGTCTTGTAGAATGAGTTCATCCCGGATTCAGCGTTCTTTCCAGGGTAGAACTGTTCTGCCACCCCGCAGTTTTCAAGAGAGAGCGCTCTTAAGAAGTCATAGTTCGCCTCATCATCGATCCCAAACGCAATGGTGAATATGGACGCTTCCGCCACGTTTGCAGCTTTTACATTATCTCTGATCACATAAGGAGATGTTATTCCATCGGTGGGCTCTCCATCGGTGAGGAATACGACGATCGGGACCCTCCCCGAATCCGGTTCAAACATGCCAAGTGCAGTCAGCAGCGCCTCATTGATGTTTGTGCCACCGCTCGCACCGAGCGCGTTCACAAAATTCGCCGCGTCTGCCTTTGTCTGCGTGTTTGCTTCCAGGAGCGTGTCCCGAAACACCATGACATCACTATCAAAGAAGATCACGTTGAAGTAGTCATCAGGCGGGAGGTCTGCAATGATGCCTGCAAAGACCCTCTGCACCTGCGCAATCTTATCGCCGCTCATCGAGCCCGACTTATCGATCACGAAGATGATCTCTTTATCAAGAGCCGCGGTCCCGAGGTCTTCGACCGATGGCGAGAAGATGTGCATCAGGTAGCCCTGCCCACCGGTTTCGTAGAAGAGCATCTCGCCGCTTAACGATGTGTTGTCGGTTGTGAAGACGATTTCAAGATCCTGGTCAGGAAGTGCCTTTGCACTGTATGTGACCCGTGCTTCTGTGGACGAGCTGTACTTCGTGTTTGCACCCTCAAATCCCGGAATGTCCAGAGTAAGAATCCGGTTCACTGATGTGACTGTGATGTTTGCAGACAAATCAGGCACGCTGTGCGCCACATCGGTCTCTCGCAGCGACAGCACGTACTCGTACTCATCAAGCGTCTTTTTAACAGGCTGCTCGTAAGTCAGACGAACGATGATGCTCTGGTGGGGCTCAAAGCTTAAGGAATAAGAGAATATGTTCTCCTTCTTCGTCTTTAAGACTCCAGCCGTTCTTCCTTCCGAGACTGCCGCCTCAAACCGCTCATCTGCCTCTTTCTTAGGGAGCACGTCTGCTTCGTACTCGACGCCGTCGATAACGAGGCAAAATCCCGAGATGAATGCACCATCAGGGATCAGGAACCTGAACTCGTCGTCTGTTGCGGTATTATGTGTGTTTGTGAGCTTCTCTTCAATGCTTGTTATAGCGTAGCCGTTGTTCACATCCGCAGTGATGTGCAGGTAGTCGATGGTAGTACCAGTGGCTGCGCTTGATGTCTGGGTGCATCCTGCAAGTATTGCCAGTATAATCAAGCAGATGCCAATTCCTCTAAACGTCTGTGTTGTTACCGTTTCCGATAACTCAATTCCATATTTCATTTATATCTCCTCCAGTATGTTGTATCCAGTATTACTTATCTTTTTTTCGTAACAGAACCGCAGCAATCAACACCCCGATCGCTGCAAACACCACGCCAAAGCCAGGCACCTGTGTCCCTGCCGAATCTGGAGTACTTGCACGTTCATCTGCAACACCCACCACCTCCACAGGAGTCGCTACCACATACTCCTGTTCCTCAACCGCCTCTACAGGTATAATATATGGTTTGTTTTTCCCAAAAAGCGGTTGGGATGTGGGCACGATAATAATATCTGTGTCCGTCCCCCTTAATATCGTAGGGGTGGAATCAGAATGGGTGTGCGATCTGTCAGTATCGTCGTCAGCCCCGGTAGCAGTTGTCTCTGTTGGTGGCTCAATATCATAGATCGTTGTCGGCATCTCCACAAACAGCGATGTGTATGGAGTTACGAACCCAAATTCGAGTGAGAGTTCTGTAATTCCTGATACAAGTGAGTTCGTCTCGCCTTCGATTAGCATTCTATCCATTAGACGTCTGATCTTTGTATATGCCCAGAGTTTCGGAATGAAAGCATTATCAGAACCGGAAACAACGGAAAACGTCTCATCAAACTCCATATTGCCTGTGCGTGTTACCGCGTCAATTTTTGAGTCGATGTTTCCTGTACCAACAGGGTATCTGGCGAGTATGATCGCGTCCGAGCCCGCAAAGAGCGTGTTGTATCCGGTGTTCACGATGTCGGATGCATCGACATCAGAGTATCCGAAGTTCATATCGGTTATCACCGGCGTTGCTATCGTCTCGTAGAACGTGTTGATCGCAGTCTCCGCATTCGTACTTGGGTAGAATCTCTCTGCTGTGCCGTAGTTCTCCAGACTCAGTGCTCTTAAGAAATCGTAGTTCCCTTCGTCCTCGATTCCGAACGCGATCGTGAATACGGATACTTCCGCCACGTTTGCAGCTTTTACATTATCCCTGATCACATAAGGAGATGTTACACCATCGGTGGGCTCGCCATCGGTCAGGAAGACGATGATGGGCACCCGCCCGGTATCCGGTTCGAACATGTCAAGCGCAGTCAGCAGGGCATCATTGATGTTTGTGCCACCTCCACTCTCAAGCGCGTCCACAAAATTTGTTGCATCTGCCTTTGTCTGTGTGTTTGCCCCTATAAGTGTGTCTCGAAACACCATAACATCATTGCCGAAGAAGATCACATTGAAGTAGTCACCAGGCGGGAGGTCCGCGATGATGCCAGTGAACACATTCTTCACCTGTGTGATCTTATCGCCGCTCATTGAGCCGGACCTGTCGATCACGAAGATAATCTCCTTACTGAGATTCGTGGTCTTGATGTCTGCAACTGATGGCGAGAAGATATGCATCAGATACCCCTGCCCACTATACCCACCGGTTTCGTAGAAGAGCATCTCACCATTAATCGATGTGCTTCTGGTTGTAAAGACGATTGTAAGATCCCGGTCAGGAAGCGCATTTGCTCCATATGTGACCCGTGCTTTTGTCGTAGAGATGTACTTCACATCCCCGCCATTAAATCCAGGGGTTTTAACATCTGTTATTTTGTTTACTGATGTTACAGTTATGTTTACGGACAGCTCGGGTACGTTATGTACTGCATCGGTATCTCGTAGCGATAGTACATACTCATGTTCACCGAGCATCTTTTTTACAGGCTGTTCATACGTCAGACAAACGACAATGCTCTGGTGAGGCTCAAAACTTAGCGAATAAGAGAATATGTTCTCCTTCTTCGTCTTTAAAACGCCAGCCGTCCTTCCTTCCGAAACTGCCGCCTCAAACCGCTCATCTGCCTCTTCCTTATGGAGCACGTCTGCTTCATACTCGACGCCGTCGATAACGAGGCAAAAGCCCGAGATGAATGCACCATCAGGGATCAGGAACCTGAACTCATCATCTGTTGCAGCGTCGCGCGGATTGGTGAGCTTCTCTTCCACGGTGGTCAC
>JAYEGI010000153.1:0-3832 GCA_034659035.1 Methanobacteriota archaeon | reverse complement strand
AACGGACGACTATCATGCAAGATCGATTCGGCGTCCGGTGACCCGTCCGAATACAGACGGAAATCCGTAAGTCGGACCGCGTCGACGTCAGCTCCTCCGATCATCTTGATTTTCGTTTCGAAGATCGTGTATGAGACCCCATCGATATCTACATTAAAGCGGTACGCCTCCCGATCCCTCACTGACCTCCTATCAACTATCGCGCGGCTTTTCGACCCTTTCGACCCTTTCGACATAACCAGCCAGATATCTCGTGAATCCGTCCTTTCCATCCGCATCACGGTAAGCGCATAACCCCCGTACCCCAGGTCCCGTGATTCGCCCACAGCCCATATCTCATCGCCACCCTCACCGCTTTCCATCAGAAGATCTCCTGCAGCTGCGTCCGATATCCGGGCGCATCCGCAGAACATTGTCAGTGCAATCAACAAGATGCATATCCATCCGAACACTTTCGATCTTGTTGTTTCCGATAACTGAATTCCAAACTTCATTTATATCACCTCATCTGTATTATATTCAATCTTGTCCATTTTTCTTTCGTAACAGAACCACAGCAATCAACACCCCGATCACTGCAACCACTACGATGAATCCGGATAATCCAAATATTCCGCCGTGGTTACCGGGTGTTGATGTTGGCGTTGGTGCTGACGATGTTACCGATGGTTCCAGTCCTGTGCCGGCAGACCGCACCCGGATCGGCAGCTCGAGCGTGTAATCCTCGGCATTTGCCATATCATCCCCGAAGTAGTACACCACCCTTCCTTCCACAGTGAAGTTGCCGACCTGGTTTGCAACGATTGCAACCTCAATATCCCTTCCAACACCAGGCGCAACCTCGTAATCTGATGTGAACTGCCCGGCTCCTGACTTGGCAAACCCTGAAGATGCAACACTCATCCCGGACGGCGGGATGATGATCACCTGGACATGCATCAACGGCTTTGTTATCAGGTTTACAGCCGAGAGCTTGAGCAGGATGTTGTCTCCGATCCTGACATCGGTCCGCTCACCGTGAAGCTTCACACTTGCGTTCTGTGGCGCTGTGGGCAAAAGTCCAGCCGATGCAACGACTGTAAGGGATGTAGCATCCGATCTCGCGGTGTGATGCTCTCCGCGATCGTCAGAAAACGAGACCTCTGCCGGATCCAGGTTAAACGTGCCGCCGAGAGGTGGTTTTATGACATACTGAAGCGTCCGGGACTCGTCTGGCTTGAGCAGCGGATACTCGGCATGTACCGAACCTCCCATCAACTTAAAACCCGTTGGAACAGAATCCGTAACCACGACATCCCTGATCTCACCGGTCCCGGTTGCTCCCGCGTTTTGCACAGTCACAGTTACCGTCGTCGTATCGCCTTCTTTGATCGTATGCGGCGAGGATACTTTTGTCACAGAGAGCGCGGTTGCAGGATATATCTCAACCCGAAGCGATCCTGCGTTGTCGTCGTACGTGCCACGCTCGCCTGTCGTGAGGCAGTCAAAGATGCTAAACCTGATCTTCTCCCCCTCGCCTGTGCGGTAGTATGTGTACGTGTTATTCTCAACATCACTTACTGCTGCGCTTACCCGCTCACCGTTAAACTCGATTGAGTTAAATGGCTCGGTGTATGCATCTCCCTTGCCCATGCGAAACTGCGCATCTGCCCAGCCCCAGTCCACATCTCTCCTGAACTGGAAGACACCAGAGACCACGATTCTGTATTCACGGTCTTTCTCAAGGATTATTGATGATTCGACCGATGAACCAGTGTCTTTTGGTCCGAGCGCGTAGACCTGGACCGTGTCGAGTGGGGGATCGGTGGATGCTGATACTTGTGTCGCTAATATGATCAGCAGCAGTATGATGCTGCTGAGAGTTACTTCCGGTATTCGATAGCTTCTATACATTTTCCATAACCTCTCTTATTGCAAGCAGATTCAGTCTCGACTGTGCTCTCAGCTCCTTATTCACAGAATCCGCGAAAATGATGTTTTTCCCGACCAGAAACTTAATTTCATCGCTTATATATTTGTATCCAACCTTCTCCGTCCCAATAAATTCCGAAAGTATCCCCATCACCGCGTCAAACATCCCCTTATCTCTTGCTTCCAGCGAATACACAATCTCTTCTAATTGCCCCTTTCTTATCTTGAGCATCTCTTCAGCCTTTCCTTTTCGGTCTTCTTCCATATTCACGAGCTCAACCAGACATATTGGCTTGCCGCCGCAATATTTCCATGCAACTGCCATCTCATCATCGCTAAATCCATATTCCTCCAGAAATGCAGTGGTAGTTTCCTCGTCAAAGTCATCCACCAGCAGATATCTGCACCGATCTTCCAGCATCGCCTCACTGTAAATCTGTTCTATGAACAGCGAATCGGAAGTCATCACGAATATGTGCGCCAGGTGCTTCTCTTTCGTTAAGTCTATGAAAAAGTTGAAGAGTTCATAAATGAGAAAACCATTCACTTTCACATCCCCAATCTTCTGCAATTCATCCAGAATTAATACCGGTTGCTTGCCAGCGCTCTTCACTTCTTCAAAGAGTTTGATTATATATGAGAATGCGTTCTTCGGCTTATTGTCCTTGAAAACATAATCCAGAAACTCCTTGTTTATTGGTATCCCTGCAACCTTTGTAACGGATGAAACCAGCTCCGCAAGCGTCTCCTTCCTCTTCCGTTTCGTCCCCTCAGTCTCCATCTCCATCTCAAAGAGCGACTCGATAAACTCATCATAACTCGATAAGAATTTAGTCCTGAGATTTATGTAGAAAGGGGTATAGGTCTCTGGCAGTTCTTCGATCAGGTGGCTGATGAGCGTGGTTTTTCCAGAGTTTATAGGTCCATAAATGAAGGTGATCAAGGACGGCTCTGCATATAGTATCGACCGTATTTTTTTTATCTCCTTCTCACGATTATGAAATTCGATTCGTTTCATCATCTCTTCCCCCGCAGATATACTGCCAGCAATCCGATAACCGCAACCACCGCACCGAATCCAGGCGTACTCGATCCCTTCTCCTCCGATCCCGACGTGTCTACCGTCTGTTCCGGCTCTGCCCGCACCGTGATCGGCAGGGTGAGCGTGTGATCCTCGGCATCATCGCGATCATCGCCGAAGTAGTAGATGATCCTGCCGTTCACATCGAACTCTCCGACCTGATTCGATCGTATCGCAACCTCGATATCCTTGCCGGTTCCAGGCTCAAGTTCGTACGTGGTCGTGTACTGCCCGGCTCCGGATTTGGCAAAGGCAGACGAGGTGACGCTCATCCCGGATGGGGGGATGATTATGACCTGCACATGCATCGTTGGTTTGGTGATCAGGTTCACAGCAGAGAGTTTCAGCAGGATATCCTCGCCGAGCACGACATCAGTCTTCTCACCGTGAAGCTGCACGCTTGCGGTTGAGACTGGCGGGTTGCGGGATGTGCCGCCGGAAGTGCTGCCATCTGTTGAGGGGATGACTTTGATGGATGCAGGTTCTGATGTTGCCTCCTGGATGTTTCCGTCCTCGTCTGCATACGTTACGGTGGCAGGGTCAAGCGTGAATGTACCGCTCTCCTTTGCGGTGAGGGTGTACTGGAGGTCTCTTGTCTCGCCGGGTCTTATGAGATCATAGCGCTTAGGGTTCGGGAAATCGCCGCTTGTGAGATCGAAGCTGGGGTGGATCGTATCAGTGATCTCGATGTCGGTTGCGTCTGTGGTTCCGGAGTTCTCGATGGATAGGGTGATTGTGGTTTCCTGGAACTGACGGATGGAGTGGGGGGTGGGGGATTTGGTGATTGCGAGCGCGGTGTGAGTTGCGGGGGCGGGAGGGGCGAGGGTGATGGTGGGTTCG
>JAYEGI010000152.1:0-2998 GCA_034659035.1 Methanobacteriota archaeon | reverse complement strand
ATTGCGATTTCGAGTCTTTTAGTATAATTTCTTTATTAAAATACATATTTCTACATAAACATGCGGGGTACTCTGGCTCTCCGGAATCTTCTGTGACTGTGAACCCAACTTCTGTCAGATATTTCACGGGGATTACCAAAACGATGTCAGCGATGAGAAGTCGGCGGCCGCCCAGAGATTCGATTCAATCCGAGCCCAGCTCTCCGAGAACCTCGCCTAACTCATCGAAGTGCTCCCCGAATGCCGTCCAGTTCGTGCCCATGGAATCGAGAATCGCATCATAATGCATCTGCGCTTCTACTATCAGCGCCTCAGTCGACTTCTCCCCTTCTTCCACACCCGCCTCCGCTGCATCACCCGGTCTGGTTTCGCCGAAGAGTGCAACGAGTGCACTCGCAAAGTCTTCCTCCATCACCACGCTCTTGCCGTCTGAGACCAGCACCCGTTTGAGTTCCGGTAGCTGCCCGGTCTCTGCCATTATGTATAGCGGCTCTATATACAGGATCGAGTCCTCAAGCGGTATCACCAGAAGGTTCCCTCTCGTAACCCTGGATCCCTGTTGTGACCAGAGCGTTAATTGTTGTGAGATCACGGCATCCTGATCGAACTTCGCCTCGATCTGCAGGGGACCGTATACCAGTTTGTCTTTGGGGAATTTGTAGAGCAGTAGCTCCCCATAATGATCCCCATCCGAACGGGCAGCGAACCATGCAACCATGTTGTCTTTCCTTATTGGTGTTACTGACCTCATCAGGACGAATTCTTCATTCTCCCCTCCCGGAAGCTTTATTATGATGTAATATGGATCAACCGTAACTTGTTTACCAGTCCCGTACACCTCGTTTGGGATCTGCCAGGCATCCTCCTTATTATAGAAGACCTTGACGTTGTCCATGTGGTATGTGTTGTAGATTGCAGACTGGATCTCGAAGAGACCTTCCGGGTATCTGATGTGTTTCTTAAGTCCGTCAGGCATCAGGTCAAAGGACTTGAAGTACCCCGGGAAAATTTTTATGTATGTTGCGATTACCGGATCGGTGGTGTCGACGATATAGTACATCACGTCCCCGTTATACGCATCAACCACGATCTTTACGGAGTTTCGCACGTAATTGATGGAGCCATGTTTCTCTGAATAGGGGAATTTGTCTGTTACGGTGTACGCATCCAGCATCCAGTAGAGTCTACCTCCGCTGATGACGAGATACGGGTCTTCGTCAAGTGTGAGGAATGGAGTGATCTTTGAGATCCGCTCCCTGATGTCCCTATCAAACAATATCCTGCTCTCAGGGGTGATCTCTCCGGATAGCATGATCTTGACGTCAGCAAAGCGCATCGCCATCAGCAGTTCCTTTGTGGCTGAGTCCAGCTTCACTCCTCCGCTCCCTTCATAGTGGGTGTACTCGTTGGCATCGCCCATGGGATAATCAAACTCCGATGTTCTGGTGTTTACCAGCACGAAATCATTGTCCATCTCACCGTAGTATATCTGCGGAACCTTGATCTGTAGTTCTTCATCAGGAACCGTATATACAGGGGGAATGTCCTTTATGAGGTAGTTTGGCATGCCCTCTTTTGTGACGCTGTTTACAGGGCTCATCACTGCGCCAAAACCATGCGTGTATACCAGATGGAGATTCACCCACGTCTTTGCTTGCAGCCGTTCCTGATTCATCTCTCGGGGGGCAATCATCACCTCGGTGTAGCTTCCGTTGATCTCGTACCGGTCGATGTCAATCCCTGAAAGGTCATAGTACAACCTCATCTCCTGTGTTTGCTTGTATGTCTGTGTGAGCGGTCTCCAGTCGAGAATCCTGACATTATCCAGCGTATCCGTCGCGTTCGATAGGATTTCAGGACTCATCATCTCGACAGGGAAGTCTTTCTCCGCAACTTTAGTTAGTCCGTAAGCGATCTTTGTGAACTTGATGTTACTCTCGATGTATGGCTGTTCCAGTTTCTCCTCGTTTGGCGAAACCTTAAAAGACTGCACAATTCCCGGGATCACAGCCGGAGCAATTATGGAAACCAGCAGATAAATCATGATTACAGATGCCAGTATATTCCGTTTTCCCTGGTTCTGCTGCTTTGAGATTGCAAATATCCAGACGTAACACAGTACTGTGATGATTGTAGCTATGATCATCAGTACCTGGATCACCGGCAGGTATGCGACGACATCAGCGTAGCCAGCCCCAACCACAATCCCTTTTTCAGAGTACATGATTCCGAATCTGGCGAGGTAGTGACCTGCAGCGAGAAGAACGAAGAAGAATGATCCAAGAACTGTTATGTGCACCAGTGCCTTCTGCCCCATGTTCGAGATTGCTAATTTGAAGTCAGCACTGTATGTTGTACCGTCCGGTGCGATGATCTCTGGCTGTTTGAAGAAGCGGACTATGAAGGATTGCAGGTAATCCACAAGCACCAGGAGGGTTGTAATTATTACACAAGCCATCAGGAAGTTTCGGAGGGCTATCATGAATGGCAGGGAAAAGACGTAAAAGGATACGTCCTTTGCAAAGATCGGGTCAGCTATGTTAAAGGGTACCTGATTCAGGTACTGTAGCACTACGAACCATTTACCGGAGCTTGAAAGCCCTATAAAGAAAGATATTGCCAGAACAACCATAAACTTCCGCTCGAAAGAAAACCTTGACTCGTTTGACTTTGAAGAGATTCGGAGATTGATAAGGGCAAACGCGATGAAAAACGATGCTGAAAGTATGAATAGGAGTACTTTTGCCTTTAAGCTGATCATGAAGATCTGAGATGCGCCAAGAGCATCGAACCACCAGTAATCGGTGATCAGACGGACCATCCCGGATATGGACAGGATGAAGATCACCAATATGGCGATGGCAATAGCTTTGAATCGATCCCGGTCATGCTTCATAGAGGTGAACAAGGGGTGCATCTTTTATAAAGTATGTGGAAAACCTCCGCAGTGCTGCAAATAGGGGGTGCATGTCCTTGACCACGGCAGGCACCCGAACTG
>JAYEGI010000151.1:0-3024 GCA_034659035.1 Methanobacteriota archaeon | reverse complement strand
TCGCATGATAAACCGAGCCCAAAGTTGTTACCGCTTCAACCAGCGCTGAAACCAGTTCCTTATTACCAGGTCTTGGCCTGATACAAAACTCAATATCGAAAGTATCCACCTTATAACACCTCCACTAGCACTCCCTTACCCTCTAAAAATGCCTTCATCTCGGTATACCAATACAAATCCTCATTTTTGAATACAACCTTGATCTCCGCATCAGGATTGTTTAAGGTGTTAATTTGGTAGTCTTTATATTTCCGTATTTGGCCGACCTCGCCGATATCATCCACGATCTTGAGTATGCCACCCTCTCCGACCACCTTCGCGATGGTGTGGCTGGCAATTTTTACCGGTATGAACGGTGACGCAACGTCGCCAACGAGCATCGCTCCTTCGAACTTGCATCTGTTCGCTGCCGGGTGGATGTTGACGTTATCGACGTTTACCTGAAGAGCGCCAATGTGTGAGTATGCATTGGGATATGGATCTTTGGCGATCCCCTCTCCACTCACGAGTCCTGTGCTCAGAAGGATGACAAGTATGCACACGATCGCGGATATTTTTCCCATTTCCATATCACCACTTACATATCCTTGCATCCACCCTCATCTCTTCCCGCAGCCATCGCTCCATTTCTGTCACATGGCGGGGGACCGGTTTAGTGGATGGTGTTTCAAGTATTACGAAAACTCGTCCATCTTTTAATCCACTCCTGAATTTGGTTATGTCCTTCTTCAAATATTTCTTCAAGGCGCTTATATCCCGAAATTCCTTTTCACGAATCCCATATTCTTTAACTTCCATTTCAAATCGCTCTATGTTAAATATATCCACGAAATAAATTTTCCATCCTAAATGATCGCTTATTTTCTTATAACTTTCCGTACCGAAATTAAGGGGTAACGGAGATCCGAGGAACATAACCCCCTCATCCA
The DNA here is from genome assembly GCA_034659035.1 of Methanobacteriota archaeon. Classification (GTDB taxonomy): domain Archaea; phylum Halobacteriota; class Methanosarcinia; order Methanosarcinales; family Methanogasteraceae; genus Methanogaster_A. Next base: position 2,095 of record JAYEGI010000151.1, on the reverse strand, counting down.
GTTCTTCAATTCCATAAGCTGGCATGGACAATAATTTTCTTTTCCCAAACTTTTTGATCAATTCCGGACCGTAAAAATTTAACCGGTAGATATGAGGCTCTACTTTCAGATTTAGTATTTCCTCATCAGCGGGTATGGTCATCCAGTTATATATATCATAATCTCCAAGCCCATAGATTGGCTTTGGTTCCAATACGTTCCACACCGCCTTTGCAATTTCTACGAATTGTTCGGCATTTCTCAGACATTCGTCTAAAGCACCTTTCTCACCAAGTCGGTATTCAGTATAACTGGGATCCAGATAAACATGGTTAATATGCACCATAATAGAGCCAAGCTTTGTATCGATTGGCATTGGTCGTATAGCCAAGTCATACCCTATATTTTTATAGAAAAATGGAATTGATCCCTGGTCCCTTGAAATGACATCTATCGCTTCTTCTAGCGAACGACCCTCGAACGGCCCCCTGTCATTCTTATCACTCCAATACCCTGCTTTTTCTACATATATCGAACCCAGATTTGTCACTGCTTCAACTAAGGTCGAAACTACTTCTTTGTTAACAGGTCTTGGTCTGATACAAAACTCAATATCAAAAGAATCTATCTTATAACACCTCCACTAACACTCCTTTATCATCCTCTAAAAATGCTTTCATCTGAGGATACCAATATGAATCCCCATTTTTGAATACAACCTTGATCTTCGCATCAGGATTGTTTAAGGTGTTGCTTTGGTAGTTTCTAAATTTCCGTATTTGGCCGCCCAATGCGCTTTTATAGTCATTAAATTTTTTCCTACCTATTGCACCCCAATCAAAGTTCTTGGCTTCGATTATGTCATCGTTCTTCAGGAGGATGTCAATATCAGTTTTCCTGTCGCCTGGTGGGTATATATCTCTCCTGACCTCGACCACATCATCAATATACCTTGAATCAACAGCGACTTCCGCTTCGAAAACAGCACCCTTAAGCTGCCCCCAATTTTCATTTTTTGATGCGCTTGCAACCTCTCCAACTAACTTGTCAGCACCTGTTATCCCCTCATCTTGAAGTTCCTTAACGTTTTTCGCTATTTTCTCTGCATATTCATCCCCATACTTCTCCTTTAATATTTTCACAAACTTCTCTGCGACAGCATTCCCCTCTGGTCCTTCGCCTCCAGCCCGAGCTATGCTTTCCAGACCACTCAGCGCATCGTCGCTCCAGTGTTTTGTTCCTTTCACGATGCATCGCTTGAACGTGTCAAGGTCGTCGGACCACTTCGCGAATCTCGCTGTGCCGTCTTTCACGTACTCTATGGTACCGTCTGCCTTCGTCTTTATGATCCGTCCGTGCTCGCCGATGTTATCCGCGATCCTGAGAACGCGGCGTTCCCCGACCACCGCGGCAACACCGTGACCGATAAATCCTGTCGGTATAAACGGTGATGCGACGTCGCCAACGAGCATCGCTCCCTCGAACTTACATCTGTTCGCTGTGGGTCCTGCGTTATCCCTGATCTCTCCGATGCATCCTCTTATGTCACCGCTGCAGCCAGTTATCGCATTTATGCACTGCTCGATGCCAGTTGTTCCTTCTTCCTGGAACATGCATCTGCAGAACTCGTCTGTGCTCCATGTTACCGAAGCGATGTCGATAACCGCCATAGCTGCGACTACAGGCACTATTTGCGGTGTGAAGCTCTCGATCCGTGTGAAGTTGGAAGAATCACCAAGCGATCGCGCCTGTGCTATATATGAACTCCCAGGCAATGTTGCGATGAAATTGACGGTCTCTTCAGGCTCGTCCACTGTTATGTCAAGCGATCTCTGGTAGTCCCCCAAAAAGTCAGGATTCGTTATGCTGTATCTGATATCAACACGGTGATCGCCATACGGGACATTCTCGATGTATGCGTAACCGAAAGGACATGTCAGTGCTCTCTCTTCTCCATCTACGTAGACGTAGACGTTTGCTACCGGATACCCGTTGATGTTATCGACGTTTACCTGAAGAGCTGTTAGACGCGTGTCGCAGTCGCAGTCAAAGTATGGGTATTCGTCCCCATTCACATAGATTTCCTGCAAGCCGCAACCGGTTCCCGCGGGACATT
>JAYEGI010000150.1:0-3027 GCA_034659035.1 Methanobacteriota archaeon | reverse complement strand
AGTGCTACGTTTCCTTACATATCCCATATAGCACATAAACCTAACTCAAATTGGAAATCTCTCGAAAACAATCGCTGTATGCGAGCATCTTCCGGTAACCAGAACTTCGCGCGTCTGCATCAACATATTACCCATCGTTCATACCCGCATATAGTCCCGCACGATCTCGGCAGATCCCTCGGATTTAAACGCCCTAATGAACGCACCCGCCTCTTCGTACGCCCGATCCTCGATTACCGCTACGGTCCCCTCATCGAGAGAATAAAGCTCCTCAAAGAACTCTTTTATCGCAAACTTGCCGTTCTTGCCAAACACCTCGACATCGCTCTTCCCCCCTGCCGAATAATTTGTAAGCGTCCAATCCCATATCCGCTGGTACAGGTCAGGCCGCTCCTCCTTAAGGACGTCCCAGACCAGATTCATCCAGAAGGTGCCGACGTTCCCTTTGATGATATCGCCATGCGGGAACTGCTCCGCAATCAGCCGTCGCGGCGTGCCTGTGATGCCATGCTGCGCGATCCGTACATCCAGATCATTATCTTGAAGTGCTTTTGCAACATCTTTCGTCCGCGGGATGTCGATGCTGACCTGCTCAATCAGGTTACCGTCTTTGTCAAAGATGTTTCCGTGCGTGCTGCCGTTTGCGATAGCAAGCACCTGTGGATATATTCCGGCATCATTTAGCGAGCTGATAAAGGCCACTGCTTCTTCCGGAGTCGTTAGAACCATTCCGGACTCGCCAGTCCTCCCGATCTCGCCGACCTCCACCTCCAGCCCGAACTCGCGCCCATCCATCTCTGACTCGATGAACCGCGCAAGCTCGATCGTTGCATCGATGTTTGGTGCAAGCTCCTCAGCCGCGTCCCTCCCATCGAAATCGAAGAGATGAGATGCATCAATCGCAAAACTGGTAAAACCGGCATCGATCTGCGCTGCGATCAGTTCCTTGACTGAATTTAATTCTTCCACAGTCCCTTTCTTGACACCGATGTGGTCCGCATGTAGCGCCCAGATATCAAGACCGACCGATCCTGCGGCTGCATAAGTCCGCCTCGAGAGTTCCGCAGGAGTAAGCCCTGTGTACCCGCCTGCAAGGTTGCACTCCGACTTTGCCAGTTCGATTAAGATGGCGGAATCGAGATCCTTTGCAGATCTGAAAATGCCTTTTGTTACGCCGGGAACTATCCTGGTGTTGCACGCCATTATTATGCATTTTTCGTCCTTCAGAGCGTTGAATATGACCGAGCCTGATATTGGATTATACCCCATAAAGATCACCTGCCCCATATTTGGACTCCTACCTTAATACTTTTCCCGTGCGCAAGTGCAGGTTGCGTGGCGCTCTGGTTGGGGGGTTGCAAATTGCACTGATTTGGCTGCCGCCGAATACAATAGCGATTTTACTAAAATTTGGGGAGTGCCCGCGCTCCATCACTTCACAAAGAGCACCTGACTCCGCTTCGGACCGATCGAGACGATCCCGATGCCAACTCCGAGAATCTCCTCGATCCTGTGCACATAATACTTTGCAGCGGCAGGCAGGTCGGAAAACGTATCCGCCGAGGTAATGTCCTCGCTCCAGCCATCCATAGTCTCATACACAGGAACACATCGCGCAAGATCGGATGAAAGTATCGGAGGATGCTTGAGCAGCTTGCCATCCAGTTTATATCCTGTACAGATGCTGACCGGATCGAGCCCGTCGAGAACGTCCAGTTTCGTCAGTGCGATGTTCGTGTACGCATTAAGTTCTACGCTTTTTCTCGCAAGAGGAGCATCGAACCAGCCGCACCGCCGCGGTCTGCCAGTGGTGGTACCAAACTCAGCCCCGGCTTTCCTGAGCGCCTCCCCGATCTCGCCGTGATCTTCGGTCGGTAGCGGACCCTCCCCGACTCGCGTGATGTACGCCTTGACGATACCGATCACATGATCGACCCGGGTCGGTCCGACTCCGAGATACATACATGCGCTTCCCGCAACAGTACTTGAGGATGTTACGTACTTCTGGGTGCCGTGGATGATGTCGAGATGTGCACCCTGTGCACCCTCTGCGAGCACGGATCTACCGGAATCAAGAGCACGGTTCAGCTCATGCGAGACATCGACGATGTACGGCTCAAGCGTGGCGCCGTATCCTGCATAATCGAGGGTGCTTTCGCGCACCACACCGGGATCGCCTCCGAGATCGACGATTGCGCGCTCCTTCTGGGGTGCAAATTCGTCCATGAGTCTGGGAAACGCATCCCTGTTGGCGAGATCTGCCAGCCGTACCTCATCCCTTGAGATCTTGTCGATGTACGCAAATCCGATGCCGCGAGCGGTCGTCCCGATCTTTTTGGTCCGTCTCTGCTCGCGCAGTTTGTCCATCTCGATGTGGTACGGCATGATGATGCTTGCTTTCGCATCGATCCCAAGTTTCTCAGGGGTTATCTCAATGCCGGCACTTCTGAGCATCTCAATCTCCTGAATAAGTACTATCGGATCGACAACCACGCCTGGACCGATCAGGAGCCGGGCATCGGTGAGAACACCTGACGGGATCAGGTGGAGTTTGTAGGTGTCGTCTCCGACGATTACGGTGTGCCCTGCGTTATTTCCACCCTGGAACCTGACAACGAGATCATAATCCTTGCCCAGGACATCGACGATCTTTCCCTTGCCCTCGTCGCCGAACTGAGCGCCTGTGATGATGGTAAACATATTCCTGACTATGACGCTTGGAGTTGTAAACTCTTTTGGACGAAAACTACGAGACTTTTTGAGAGGTGTCAACTTGTCCGGGTGTCGCACCGAAAGTCAGTTATTTTCGGAACACTGCTTCTCTATTACATTCAAAATGAACGTTAATCCGGGAAAACTCATTCGGAGATTGTTTTTACTTGCTTCTGTAATTAATTTCACAGTACCCTGCCCTATGCTTCTTCTATGAAATGTTTCTTTAAGAAAACCCCGGATATGCTCCTTTTCCGGTGGAATCGTTATATTTTTTTCTAATTTTATTAATTTTGAGATTTCCTCTTCTATCAT
>JAYEGI010000149.1:0-12715 GCA_034659035.1 Methanobacteriota archaeon | reverse complement strand
CCTGGTGTGTGGTGAGTCTACTCAGTTTTTGCATGGTCCGGACAATTGATGAGCGACCATTTAGTATGCAGATAGTGATATATTGATTTAGTGATGGTTGACTGTCACGGGAGATACCAGAGAGCCTTGTTATCACCAATTAACCAGTGGCGCCCATTAGTTTGTTGATATTATTTGCAAATCTGAAGATAGGGTGAATGCCTTCCATACCAACCGTAACTACTCAGGTACCTAAAACACTATTCAGGAGACTTCACTATGCAGGAACTCTCCAAGACCTGGAGCATACTGCAACCAACAGGGGATTTAACCGCAGAGTACGCAGAGAGGCGCAGAGGGGAAATAAACAGTTATGTGCTTCTAGTGTCCCTCTGCGCCCTCCGCGGTTATTTTTCTTGCCAGAAAGTACAGAATCGCAATCGGGCAACCAATCAACATACTTGAGTAGTTACTACCAACCTACCAATCCAAGAGACTTTTTAATTTGTTCTGGCCGGTTGAAAACATGACGCCAACCCGGCAAATACAAATATACTTAGATAGGTGTAATAAGTGAAACCGGTGTTAATCTGTGGCTAAAACTTTCATCATCCACTGTCTACAAGAAGAACGAGCAGCGGCGAAGCCATTAATTCTAATTCCACGGATCAGATCCGTAAGTTAACCGGATATGCTTCGAGTATGCTCAAAACACAACACGCACACGCATCACCAGAAGCGTAAGTTCACAGAATAATATCACGCATCCTCTCAAGAGCACGTATGATATCTGATTCACTCGTCGCGTACGATATCCGGATGTGCTCGCTGGAATACTCACCGAATGCGGATCCAGGCACCGTGATCACGCCCTTGTCAGCAAGTTTTGAAGCGACGCTATCACCATCACCGACGCGTGGAAAAGCATAGAACGCGCCAGCAGGGGTCGGGCACTCGACACCCATCCCTAAAAGTCCCTTTGTCAGGAGGTCCCGTCTCTCCTTAAACGTCTTTTGCATGTCCCTCACACAGTCCTGCGAACCTGTGATTGCCGCAAGCGCTGCTGCTTGTGCGACTGAGTTCGCACATGCCTGCACATACTGGTGCACCTTGTGAAACTGCTCGATGTATTCCATTCTCGCTGTAAGGTACCCAAGACGCCAGCCGGTCATAGAATATGTCTTTGATACGGCGTTTACTGTGACTACATTGTCTGTAAACTCCGCAGGACTTGCATGCTCTCCAGCGTAAATGAAGAACTCATATACCTCGTCAGATAGAATCGTGAAATCATAATCCTCAGCCAGTTCGGAGAGTACCTGTATCTCTTTTCGCGACTGGACTGACCCGCACGGGTTTGACGGTGAGTTCACAACGAGAACCTTTGTATTCGACGTGATGTGCTCAGCTACCACATCGGGATCGAGGGCGAGACCGGGATCTGTGAGCGGAACGCCGATCACCCTGCCTCCTGCGATGTGCGAAAGCGCGCTGTACGAGACAAAACCCGGATCAGGTACCAAAACATCATCCCCCGGCTCAACCAGTGCCTGCATGGCTATGTGTAGCGCCTCGCTTGCGCCTGATGTCACAATAACCTCATCAGGGCTGACAGAGATGTTGTTGTCACGCAGGAACTTTTCAGAGAGCGCGTTTCTAAGTTCCGGAATGCCTGCACCCGGCGTGTATTTGGTATAACCGCTCCTGATTGCATCTATCGCAGCATCGCAGATATGGCCCGGTGTCGGGAAGTCCGGCTCTCCAAGTCCAAGATTGATACTGTCCGTGCCTGCCGCTTCGAACATCTTCCGGATGCCGGAGATGTCGATTTCAGAAACCCGGTCTGTGAATGATCTCAATTGTTTGCACCTCTCTTCTTTTGGTATCTGATCCCTGTGGCTTCCCGCGTTTGCAACCTACCCGGTCCGCAAAACTCCTCTTGCAGCAAGCACTCCGGTTGCAGAGGCATTTATAATGTCTCTTGAAAGCCCGGCGCCATCGCCTGCCGCAAAGAGATTTCTGACACTGCTCTCCATATTCCGGTCAACCTCTATCTCCATCGCATAGAACTTGATCTCTGGAGCGTACAGAAGCGTTGAATCGGACGCTACACCGGGTATGATCTCGTTTAGTGTCTCAAGCCCTTCGATGATGTCCATCACGATCCTGTGCGGAAGCGCCATCGAGATATCGCCGGGTGTCACGTCCTTGAGCGTGTTTGCGACCTGATTTCGCAAAATGCGATCCTCATTCGATCTCCTGCCCCTACGAAGGTCGCCCATGCGCTGGAGTACCGGCTTTCCGCCTCCGATGGTGGTTGCGAGTTTCGAGATCGAGATGCCGTATCTTGTCGTGTTCTCGATTGGGTGTGTGAGACTGATCCTGACAAGAAATGCGAAATTCGTGTTTTCAGATTGTTCGTTCTTCATAGAGTGCCCGTTCGTGGCTATGAATCCGGGATACTCCTCTTTGACGACAAAACCGTTTGCATTTGTGCAGAAGGTCCTTACAAAATCGTCATACCGCTTGGTATGGATGTGGAACTTTGGATCGCGGTTGATGCGTGTGACCGGGTCCATGATGATCGCGGGCACCTCAACACGCACACCAACATCAATGCTTCCGTAACTGGCAGCGATCCCGTGCTTATCAACCATCTCATCCACCCAGTTTGCACCGATCCTCCCTGGTGCTGCGATCACATATTCTGCCGTGATAGTCCTGCCGTCACCGAGAATAACTCCCTTGCACTCGTTATCGCTGATGACGAGGTCAGCTACCTCGGTATTCAACAGAAATTCGATCCCCCGCTCTACAAGACTCTCCTTGAAGTTACTGATAACGATCGGAGCATTATCTGATCCGATGTGTCGTTGCGGTATGTTGATGAACCGCGCCCCGACCGATGCAGCACGCCGCTTCAGCCGCTCCACAACTCCCACATTCGGATCGCTGACCACGTCGGGCGCGCCATATTTGAGAAAAACTTCATCCACATGACAGACGACCCCCCATGCATCTTCCTTGCTGCCGGTCAGCATGGCAAGATCTCCGCCGATATCAGGACGTAGATTCAGCGTGCCGTCAGAGAACGTTCCCGCGCCTCCGACTCCGCACATGATGCCGCATGGCGTGCAGTGTACGCACACGCTGCTTCGTTTCATCGGACAAGCGCGCTCATCGATATCCTGCCCTCTGTCGATCACCAGCACATGAAGATCGGAATCTGTCAGTTCGTCTGCTGCGAACATGCCAGCTGGACCTGCGCCGATGATCACTACGTCATAGTCATTGGTCATCACATCTTGTATGGCAGGAGGACATATATCTGTGATGGTGCCGGTGTGGACACGCCCTCTCCGTCCCGGATTCTGTTGGATTATCACGTCTTATCTTTATAATTCCATCGTTTTTTAATATCCACCCCACAAAGCGTCAGGTAACGATTTTCCAGATCTCCTCAGGTGTCAGCAGAATAATGTTGTGAGTCATGGCATAACCTACCGCCTTTCGAGTAAAACCAGATTTTGAGACGACCATGAATCGTTCCACCCTCATGCCATTGTTCCATCTTACATATCTTGACTTATCCAGCAAATCCTTAAGAACGCCCACCCCGGTCTCACGATTCTGCCATTTGCAGTCACAGAATGCCACTATATCGATCTCCATATCCTTGTGCCACCAACTCCCAACATCACATCAGGCAAGACCGTAACCACCGGCAGCCCATGATGTCGGAAATCCGGAGTTCGTGCCAATACCAATATATCTCCCAAATACCCGATGCACCCATTATGCCAAGCCGCCCTCCGATGCAGGAAAAGCCCCTATCACACAATACCAGAGAAGATGCGGAGAATCGTTTTCCGGAGGTGGTGTGCTTGTGGGGGTTGTTGGGGATAACATATATGCAACATCCCCGAAGTAGGAGTCAACAACGAAAAGCATTGGATAGATAGAGATGAGATCGATGATGTGCATACACAAAGAGATATCAGGAAGTACTAAAACTCCATATACAACTGTAATCCGGATGATTATAGTATTTATGATCCTGGGAACTATTCTTTGTGCTGAAGCGAATTCATCAGTTCCAGACGGGTCTAAAAATGTGATGATTACGGAAATATACTACGACACCTATCAGTTGGGAGATTTCGATGGCGAATTCATAAGAATACACAATCCAACCGCAGATCCAATCGAGATCGGTGGCTGGCAGATAACCGATTTTGAGGATGTTCTCACATTCCCGGCATTGGCAGGTATGGGTGCGGATGATTGTTTGTATCTCGCGTATAATGCAACCGCGTTCTATGATGAGATGCTCCAAAGAGCGGATTTTGAGTATGGTGTGGATTCTGATTCGACACCGGATATGGTGAAAACTTCCGGAACGATAAAATTATCCAATGCCGGAGATGAAGTGATCCTGAAGAATGAGAAAGGCGAGATCGTGGATGCCGTTATCTATGGCAGCCCTGACCCGGATGCCGTAGATGGGTGGATCGGTACGCCTATAGGGGATGTGCGTGAGGGTGTGATCCTGGAGCGGAACATGGATGAAACCCTCTGTAGATACGAGGATACGGATTCTGCAGATGACTGGAACGATTTTAGGGTATATGTTGTCGGGCAGTCGCACTTCTCTTATGAGACTTTCGGGTTTGGCGGGAATGTGACGGTATTTACCTCCCCGGACAGCAGCTTTACAGCAATCGCAGATGCGATCGACAACGCCAGTGGATCGATTTGCCTCAATCTTTACCAATTTCATAACTTCTATCTGATGGATCATATAATAGCTGCGATAGAACGTGGGGTTGAAGTTAGGATATTGCTCGAAGGTGGACCTGTAAACGGGATCGCCGATGAAGAGAGATATATTGTAAGTAAGATCGTTACCGCTGGCGGAGATGTCAGGTTCATGATATCTGATGGAGACCGGGGTATTCATGACAGATACGCATTCAACCATGCGAAATATGCGATTATAGACGATGAAACGACGATAGTAACCTCAGAGAACTGGAAAAATACAGGCGTGCCCATCAACAATACTTTTGGAAACAGAGGCTGGGGCATCATCATAAACAATCCGGATACCGCCAATTATTTTAGCAGCGTATTCGTCGAGGATTGGAAGCCTGCAAGCAAGGACAGCTTTCCGTTCACACCGGATGACCCGATCTACGGGAATAACTATGGCAACCCTCCGCATGATTTCGTGCCAGACCGCACAATCCTGACTGGCAATTACACAAGTCCGTTCCATAGCGAGATTGTTTCAGGCAAGTTCAATGTGTCTCCTGTTTTATCTCCGGACACCTCGCTACTAAAGAATAGATCTATCATCAGTATAATAGAAGGAGCGGACGATTTCGTTTATGTGGAGCAGCTCTATATCAGGAACTGGGGTACTCCTGCTGACCCGAAACCAAATCCCTTCCTGGAGGCCACGATCAACGCAGCAAGGAGGGGGCGCGAGGTGAAGATACTGCTTGACTCCACTTACGGGGATAAGAATGAGGAAATGGGTAAGTATCTGAACGGTATTGCCGCATCTGAAAATTTAAATCTCGAAGCAAAGCTGATAGACAACGTTGGTATGGGACTTAACAAAACACATACCAAAGGCGTGATCGTTGACCACAGTCAGGTTCTGATCTCAAGCATCAACTGGAATAAAAACAGCGCGAGAAACAACCGGGAAGCAGGTTTGATCATCGAGAATGAAGATGTGGCTAAATTTTATACTACGGTCTTCTTTTACGACTGGTGGAATGGCACATTTCATCCCAGGGCGTCTTTCACATACACCCCCTATCACCCGATTGTGGATCAAAACATAACCTTTGATGCCAGTAGCTCCACTGATCCGGACGGAATGATTATAGAATACAACTGGGACGACGGGTGCGGAAACACAACAACCACTTCGTGTCCGGTAATGACCCACACATACGGCATCCCGGGCAGTTACACCGTAACCCTTGCCGTAACAGGCGATGACGGCACAATCGACACAACCAGTAAGGTCGTAACAGTGGAAGGCATCCGCGGCGATCTCAACCACGACGGTAGGATCGCCGTGGCAGATGCGACGATCGCGCTCTTGATGGTGGTCGGAGCGATTCCTGATACACGAGAAGCGGATATGAATGGCGATAACAGGGTAACCTCGCTTGATGTATTGATGATCCTGCAGAGTATAGCCAGCCACACATAAACGACTGATCACTGATTTATCACACCTCTCGCCATCTGCTTGATCTTCGCAAAGAGCTGCCGCATCGTAGCCCTGTCACACTTCGTGAACTTAAATGGCGAGTCAGTGAATCCAATCGAAGTAGATTGGCACCTTGCCCAGGCCTGCCGAACGCACCCGAACACTCCGCCACATAGATAACATCGTGAGCACCAAATCAGATGCAACTGTCGTCGGGCATGACGCAATATCGAGACGCACGAATAGTAGCCCTGCAACTAACTTTGGAAACCCAAAAAACAGCCGCATCCGCCCTATTATCTTTCAAATCCCAAAATACCAAAGACTAAATCCAACTCAAAACCGCTATAATCCGACCCCTTGAAACATGCTCAATTTCGCACTTATTCCACGTCGTAGGGGTAAGGTTCCAGCTTCACATCGTACCGCGGCACCCAGATTTTCAAGATTCTGAATATCTCAGCCAACTCATCACTCGTCTTTATCGGGCGATTCACGTAAAGTCGTTTCTCCTTGAACAACTCATGCTCATAGTAACCAATCACAGACCACCCGGATTTTATCGTGTAGAGCAGTTCACGAAACGAGTACTTCCACCCCGCCACCCTTGAGAATCGCCCGCAATATGGACATAAAGAAATAGCCATATACTGTAAATGTTGTGTGAGTTTCAATCCGGCGATCCTCGCTATGACGTATCGGGCAGACACTGAAATCCGTATTCAGCTCCTGAAATCCCTTTTCCACCATATCTCTACTCTTGTACACCTTTATCATCTCAACAGGCGTCATATCGCAGTGTCATATCGCAGTGCGTGAATAACGCGAAGAAGCCAAACTTCTCATGTCTACTATCCAGATCCTCTTCGTCCACAACAAGTTCAATCACTCCATCTTTCTCATTTTTAATAACCTTCATGGCTCTTTTGAGGATGTGTTTTGCTATCAGGGAGTTGACCCCATCGCACTTGCCATCCAGTGACCCGCCCTTTTTATTAAGCGATGATGCCTCCTGTTTCACAATTCCTACCCGCCTGTCGAGACCGGCATTCTTTGTCCGCATAACATCCGGATTGTAACAGACCAGAACGTGGGAAACCCTCCCATAGACTTCTGCTTCTATTATCTTTCCATAAATTCTTGTTTCCTTATTTTTTGTAATCTCTCTTGTGTATATCAATCCCATCTCCGATTATCCACATTCTTTGCAAAACGCCCGATGCTACTCGATCGCACCATCGATATGAAATGGAACTTATACCGAATGAGCCACCGCAGATATCTGATTGTCTCTTCGTTCACATTTCCTTGGTCCATAATTATGATCTTGTGGAGGGCACTATCGTTCAATATCTGATACTTTGACCGTAGCGTTTTCAGGAAATCGCTGAACATGGTGACATCGGACGTATTTCCGGGATGCGCACTTACGAAAAATGGTATCTGCTGCTCATTCACTCCGAGAACGAGATTTACCTGTGGTACATCCCTTCGTTTCTGCGCGCTGTAACTGAACTTGATTAACCCCGTTTCACAATCTTTATAGACCTTAAAACGAGTAGCATCCACCATTAAGTACTTGAGACTGATCTTGTGCCGTTTAATGGCATTTTTTAGCAGATCATACGTAATATCACCGTTTTCCCTTCTTAATCTCCCTATCAGTCTCCATCTCTATCTCTAACAACGATTCAATGAAATCATCGTAACCCGCTAAAAATTTAGTCCTGAGATTTATGTAGAAGACAACATAATCATCTGGCAGTTCGCAGGTCAGATAGGTGATCAATTCGGCCTTCCCAGAGTTTATCGGTCCGTAAATAAAAGTGATCAGCCGCGGTTTCATACGCAGCGTATCCATTATCTCTTTTGTTTCTTGTTCCCTGTCGTAAAAGGTCACTTCCATCCTCTTACCTATCTTCCATTTATGTTTTGTACCTATTATTCTTATGATCCTAACGCCTTTGACACAGCCCATCATCCGCGCCCCACCCCGCGCACACAACCAGCACCACGAGCGCCACCGCACCCACCAGCGGCAATCGGGTCATGCCCCATCTACATACCCACATAATCCACGCCCGCCCCGCTATCATTCACCACCCACGCCGCCATTCCCGCGCACGCAAGCAACAGCGTCGCAGCCATTAACCCCGGTTACACCGATTTCATTTTTTCCACCGTATTCGTATCACTTTTGGCGTATGCTTGGCTCAGATGGTTCCGATATATCACAACTTACCAGATCCTACAAGAAACATCTCTGCCAAACCCCGAAGCTATTGTGTGAGCACACCCACGCTACAAGCCATTACCTTTTTATGTTCTCAAGCAATCTTATAATTGACACCCAACCACATGCTGGGGTAGGGTAGCTGGTCATCCTATGGGACTGTGGATCCCACGACTCGGGTTCAAATCCCGGCCCCGGCCTACTTACATATCCGTCTACACACTAACCCGCTTCACCCATGACAGGAAACAACATTCCAACCATCGCCACGGTCTGCTCGCACACAAGCCTCCAGATATTCGACGGCGCGCGCAAAGAGGGGTTTAAGACACTTGGCATCTGTCTCGGAAAACCCCCTAAATTTTATGACGCATTTCCTAGAGCAGAGCCGGACGAATTCTTTTCTGTTGGATCGTATCAGGAGATAGTCGAAAAAACTCCTGAATTAATCGAGAAAAATGTAATCATCATCCCTCACGGGTCCTTCGTCGAGTACCTCGGCGCGTCAGACTTTGCGCGCCTTAAGATTCCGAGTTTCGGGAACAAGGCAGTACTCGAATGGGAATCTGACCGGACAAAGGAGCGTAACTGGCTCACAAGCGCGGGCGTTTCCGTACCGTCTGAGTTTTCATCGCCTGATGAGATCGACCGTCCCGTGATCGTGAAGTACCATGGCGCAAAAGGTGGGCGCGGGTTTTTCATAGCAAAGAACAGAGAGGAATTTGAGGCACAGATCAGACCCGATCAGGAGTACGTAATTCAGGAATTCGTGCTCGGATCGAGATATTATCTGCATTTCTTTTACTCTCCGCTCAGAACTGATGGTTATCGTGTCGGAGATGGTACGCTCGAACTGCTTGGAATCGACAGACGGATCGAGTCCAACATCGACGAACTCTATAAGATCGGCGCGTCTTCAGGCATCGATCCGAGTTTTGTGGTCACAGGCAACCTGCCGATGGTTCTGCGGGAGTCGTTGCTACCAAAGGTCTTTGATCTCGGTGAGAGAGTCGTTGAGCGGTCGATCGAACTTTTTGGCGGGATGATCGGTCCGTTCTGTCTCGAAACGATCTGTACCGACACGCTCGAGTTTAAGGTCTTCGAGATCTCAGCCCGGATCGTTGCGGGCACGAATCTGTTCATATCCGGCTCGCCATACTCTGATCTGATCGAGCCTGACCTATCCACCGGAAAAAGGATTGCACAGGAGATCAAGCTTGCGATCGATATGGGACGGCTTGGGGATGTTGTGTCTTAGTTTCGGTGCTTTAGCAGCTCTGTCCTGAACGACTTGCGGCAATGCAGGATCCTTGGGTTGTAGAATCGTAATTAGTATAACGAGGATTATGCAATTTAAAGGGCAGAAGGTTTGTTGCGTTTGACAGACGATTTCTGAATCAGCTGAAAACCCGTCCCAAAACCGGACCCTTTTCACATACACTTTTACCGCAGTTCCCGAACCACCGCCTCAACCATCACATCAACAGGCGGCTCTCTTCCAGTCCATATCAAAAACGCCTCCGCGCCCTGGTGCACGAGCATCCGCACGCCTTCAACGATGGTGGCGCCTTTCCGCTCCGCTTCCAGAAGCAGTCTTGTGCGGCGGGGGTTGTACACGATATCGAACACGGCAAGTCCGGGGCGCAGAAGATCGGAGGGTACTGGTGTTGCATCGACATCAGGATGCATCCCGACCGATGTGGCATTGATCAAGATGTCTGCGTTAGCGATCTTCTCTGGTATCGCGCCAAGCCCGACACTCTCGATCGAGGGGGTTTTCCCGAGTTCGGATAGTCCGCCCCTCACATCGCGGGCAAGTCTGTCTGCTCGTTCCTTTGTCCTGTTCGCAATAACGATATCTCCGCCGCTGTATCCGAACTGAAACGCAATCGCCCGCGCCGCACCGCCCGCGCCGATGATCAGAATATTCCTTCCTGCAACCAAGACGCCAGCATCCTCCAGTGCGTGCATCGCGCCGATTCCATCTGTGTTGTGCCCGGTGATGCCGTCAGCGAAGTCGATCGTGTTTACAGCGCCGATTCGCGCTGCGATCAGATCGGGTTCGATGTATTTCAATGCCTCTTCTTTGAGCGGGATGGTCAGGTTAAGTCCGCCGAACCCGAGTGCTTTTGCTCCATATATCGCATCTCTAAGGTCTGAGGGGCGCACCCTGAATGCGTGGTATGTGCACGGCATCCCAAGCGCCCCGAATGCCGCGTTATGCATAGCAGGAGACATGCTGTGGTTGATCGGATCGCCAAGCACTGCGTAAACTTTTATCATGTTACCCGTATGCGGCTTTTGGTCTTAAAATTCCCTGAAAGGGATTGTAATGCAGCACATCCGCTACCCTGTCCTGCAACTGTATGTACCTGCGTACAGGCACTTACTTTGCAACCACTTTTTCAGATCGCTTTAGCCGCCGTCTCTTTGTACCCGCAGATGAGTAGCGCTGAGCCGGACCGGGTCGCTTGTATGTCACATGGTTGTGCTCTACTAGTCGAACCTTGCCCTTCCTGTTCTTGATCTTCACCCATTGAATACTTCCTGTTTTTCCCATATCTTACACCTCTGGTAATTTCGATATCGACCGCTTTATAGCCTCGGTCGGTTCTTCCGGATCCACGATCCGCCCGTTCAGATAGTCGTCATACGCAACAAGATCGAAGTCTCCGTGCCCGCTTCCGCAGAAGAAGAGCACTTTCTCTTCGCCAGTCTGCCTGCACCGCAGCGCCTCCTCGACAACACTGTGTACGCAGTGCGCAGTCTCTGGAGCAAGTATGAACCCTTCGGTTCTCGCAAAGAGGAGCGCTGACTTAAACACATCAGTCTGCTTGCATGCAACCGCATCCATGTAGCCCTCGTGCGTCAGTTTCGACAGTAGCGTATAGATGCGAACCTCGCCTGGAATGTCGATCCACCGGTCCGTGCTCATCTCCTGCTTGATAAGCGAGATCGGGAAGATCGCAGATAGATCATCCGGAGTGATTGGCTCCTTTGTCTGCGGGTTAAGTGGTGGATCGAGTGGGGTTGGCAGGTCTGCTGCAATGTTGTACCAACGCTTTGGCAGTTCGTTTTCGTCGAGTAGGATCTTCGTAACGTCCATTTATGATGACTCCGATATTATGTCGGATTGTGACTTTGGTTCTGACATTCTTAAAAGTTGTGATGCACATGAGATGTCGATAGATAAAAAGAATACCCATGAGCACAGAATAGCAGATATGCCCCACAAATGCACCAACTGCGAACATATATTTGAGGACGGTTCAGTCGATATCTTAAATGGCTGCCCGAATTGTGGGTGGAACAAGTTTCTGTATGTGCCAGCAAAATCGGTAACCGAGACCGAGACCGAGACCGAAACTGATGCAGAAGACACAGACACTCCGATGCAGTCGGATAAGGTGGAAAAGAAGGAGGAGGCGGTGCCTGCTATGGATGTTGAATCGATCCGCATCCTGGAGACGGGGTCTTATGAACTGAATCTCGAATCGCTGCTCGAGCGGGAAGAGATCATCATGTCTATGAAGGAAGACGGGAGGTATATAGTACATCTTCCTTCGGTCTTCGAGAAAGGCAGGAAGGATCGGTGAACCTTGGGTCACAGGTCTTGTAGAACCCCTGAGGCAGCCCTGCTGAGAGTCACCTGCAAGTGGTATGCCATTAATTTTACACCTCTGCATGAAACTACACCGACCGCGACTACGATATCCACATATCCGGATGCGATCGCAAGCCCGCCTGATACATATACTGCCTACACGCGCGTGGACTACGTGTGCAGACTTGCGATGCCAACGTAATTCGCGATATTGGACTTGGAAAGATACGATGAGGTGCTGGATGTAGCAGAAAAAACAAAAGAGGTAGCAACCAGCGAATCCTCTAAGATTCGTGCTACGCTGATTATGATCGAAGCCCGTATAGCGCTTGATAGAACATCAGACGCTGTTCTGGAGATAGAAGAAATAAAGGACAGGATAGGCGATCAGGAGTCGCACTTGATCGGAGATTTCGTCGAGATATATCTGGATCTCGCTCTCGATGAGTTAAAGGTTGGAAACCCCGGAAACGCATCCAGACTCATGAGAACAGCTTATGACGCCAGCACCAATCTGGAAGAGGCTAAAGTCGCCGCGCTGACGATGGCGTTCCTGAAGGATACAATAGAGTCTGGAGAACTCCATATCATCAAGACAGCAGTGGATGAGGTCATAAAACTGCAAGGAGATCGGTACCAAAACATCCTCAAACCCATAACCGTGGCG
>JAYEGI010000148.1:0-3047 GCA_034659035.1 Methanobacteriota archaeon | reverse complement strand
GCAATTTATACCTTTAACAAAGAAATTAATTAACAATTCCGGTGATAGAACAATTCTGAGAAGAGGGAATAGAGTTGTAAGGAAGGTTGTGCATCATTTGAACCTTAATAAGTAGATTTTGTCCAATTACTCTCCGTTCATTTCATTCACTATGACCAGTCATGCTGGTTCAGATAACAGGCAGATATAAGGCTTCGGGGGTTGTACCTCCTTCGAAAACTTCTTATATCTGCCGGACGTTACACGCAATCGGCTTTGGGACGCTTATGATCTATAAAAAAACAAATTAATAATGTCGATAATTATGGTAAGTATGAATGATTATACTACAGGGAACCGCTATTCATTTTTCATAATTTCTACTGATAGCGGTTTTGAATATCTAAAAAATATTACTTATCTACTGTGATGGTACAACCTATCCAACTTCAACAGAGGATGCTTTACATGTTTATACAATAGATATATATTTTAATAAAAAGATCATCTTCAAAAACAAAAAAAATCACAATCAGCAGCCACTATTCACCATTTGCAAAAATATATCTTCTTACAAAAAACACGTGCGGAACATGAGTTATATGTATGGGTTCCGGGCATTTTTCGACTCGACCAGAAAAAATTAGAAAGTGTCCGTTACCCGAAGCATGTGCTATGTTATAACCGCCATAATGCATGCGAGATCGCCAGAGGGTACCTTATCTAAGGAGTGCGGAGTTGGCATGAGGGGATTATCAACCCCTCATAGCACATCACACATTTCCCCGCACCATGATCAGCCGGTTGATTGCATTCACAAGCGCCTCGACCGATGCCAGCACGATATCCTCTCTCGCGGCACCCGCGCTCACGATCCTGCCTGACTCATCCTCTACCGCAACTGTCACCTCTGCAAGTGCGTCAGAACCGCCTGAGATCGCTTCGAGTTTGAAATCGTGCAGGCGCACCTCAGTTCCTTCGCCGAGCAGATTTCTCACGGCGTTTAGGGCAGCATCCACAGGACCGACTCCGATGTTTGCCACGACCTTCATATTTCCGCCAACAACCGCCTTCACAGACGCAGTCGGCGTGATGATATTCCCGGTCATCACCGAAACCTCCATGAGGTCGATGAACTGCTCTTTTCCTGAGATTTCCCCGAGAACGGACTCGGTGATGGCGTAGAGGTCTGCATCGGTGACCGGTTTGCCCTTGTCTCCGAGTTCCTTGATCCGCCTGAGTATCTCTGCCAGTTGCTCATCGCTTGTCACGAATCCTGCCGACTCGATCGCCAGTTTCACTGCATGTTTTCCGGCATGTTTCCCGAGAACGATCCTGCGCTTCTGCCCGACCATCTCTGGCGTCATCACTCCTGGTTCGAATGTGTCGGTGCACACGAGAACGCCGTGCGTGTGGATGCCTGATTCATGCGCAAACGCATTCTTGCCAACCACTGGCATCAACTGCGAAACCCTTACACCGGTGTACTGCTCGACCATGCGCGAGGTCTCGAAGAGGTATTCGGTCATAATATTCGTCCTTGCTCCACAAATTGTGTGCAGGATCATCACAGTCTCTGCAAGATCAGCGTTTCCCGCGCGCTCTCCAAGCCCGTTGATCGTCACCTGGACCTGGGTGGCGCCCGCTTCGACTGCCGCGATACTGTTTGCAACCGCAAGCCCGTAGTCGTTGTGGCAGTGCACATCAAGCGGAAGAGACACCGACCTCTTGATCTCTTTGATCAGCCGGTACATTGCAGATGGCACCATCACGCCCACAGTGTCAGGGACGTTGATGACATCGCACCCTACCGCCTCGACGGCTTTACATATCTCGATTAAGTAGTCCATGTCGGTCCGTGTTGCATCCATCGCTGAGAACATGCATGTCGCGCCGTGATCCTTGATGTACTGCACCGCATCGACTGCAATATCCACGACCTCTTCTCTCGACTTGCCGATGGTGTGTATCCTCTGGACATCGGAAGTGGACACGAATGTATGCACCATGCCGACATCGCAGTCGAGACACGCATCGATGTCCGCCTTTATCACTCTTGATAGCCCGCATATCTGTGCGTCCAGTCCGGCTTTAGCGATTCTTGCGACCGCGTCCTTCTCGCCTGCCGATGCGATCGGGAAGCCCGCCTCCATGATATCGATACCGAGTTTGTCCAGTTGCGTAGCGACTCTGAGTTTCTCTTCGAGAGAAAGCGATACGCCAGGCGTCTGCTCACCGTCACGCAGCGTGGTATCGAAGATGCGCACGCGTACGTCGCGGAGTTTTTCAGTGCGGTAAAAAACGATCCCTCACATTGATTTCTGTCATTTAAATCCTCCGGATGTTGAGAGATGTTAGTTTGGCGGGTCTGGATATAAAATCTTTGGTGGGGTGTGTGGCAAGATCACCCAGAGTGCATTCACTTTCACCCCGCTCTTGGATTACTGATTTGTATATTTGGGGTTAATGTATATATCAAGGACTTGCACAGCCCTACACGATTCTGGGCAGCCCTGCATCACCCCTCCCCTCTTTTTATTTTTTTGGGTTGTTTTAGCCACCGCGTGGTTTTTCCGATCACAGGGGGTGGTCAATTTATCTGGTGCTCTGGTTATGGCTCGTGTGTTTTCGGGGCACTGTCTAAAAATTCGGGTGTTTTCCGCCGATTTACACGGTTCGCGCCATTTGTGACTGTGAACGTGGCAAGCAGCGCCAGGGGCATAATGTCAGCACCAGGAGGTGGCTGCGCCGATACCTGCACATTCACGAATAACGCGAATTACACGAATTTGGTTGCCACAAAACCGGAGCGATTTCACTGAATGTTCGATTGTACCCACAACCAACACTATTCATTTTCTTTAACATATCTCACCCCATCAGGTTCTCTATACTTTGTTCTGATAACAATGGTGTTGGAAATCCTGTTACAGAGGCGTAACCATCGGTGTTCGGTTAAGGTATCACTAAACCATCACCACTCTTATATACAATAAGCACAATTATGGCGATCTGAGGGTGATAACATGGATGGCCATAATACAGAAGCAAATCCAACCGCCGAACAT
>JAYEGI010000147.1:0-3051 GCA_034659035.1 Methanobacteriota archaeon | reverse complement strand
ATAGACAAGGATCAGCGAATTATCCGCCCCTGGAACTGGTGAGATCTGTCTGTATCGCCTAAGGCGTGCAGGTGCACCACGGAAGGATGCCCAAGCTCTCGTAAGCGCGGATGACTGCCTCCTGTTTTGCGGCAAACTCCTCCGGTATCGATAGTTCCCTCCACCGCACACGGTCAAGCCCGGCAGGATTGAGTATCGATGGAACCTTGACCGTGCCGCTGAGACCGGATATCCATTCAAGTCCGGCTTCGCATAAGTTCTTGTAGGATTTCCAAAAAACGATGTAGTTTCCTGGAGGCGTGGTGTAGAACAATAACCACCGACTTACCACGAAAATAGACCGGATATTATCCGATTATATAACCACATATCTCCTATACATGAACCACAATCACCTAAATCCACGAATACTACTTAGGGGTTGTATATTTTGAGCTTAAACATTTATAATCTAGATATTCACTGTAGATAGCTTACGCTAAGACATTAAGCTACAGAAGGTCGACCATATCTCTTGTTTGATCTATAAATTCATTCATGCTTACCAGTTGTTCATTGTATCTTATTTTATATCTCCGGTTGAACTCTAACTTGACAGATTCCCCCTCGAAAGAAAGAACTGCACTTTTATGGAATAAATCCCGCCTCAGCACTTCTATTCCTGCATTTCTGTATTTTGGTGTCAACGATCGTTTGAATATGCTAACAATGTCATACGCTATGAAACTACAGTACAGATGCGCTTTTATCGACTCCAATTTCCTGCCTGGCAGCTTATTGATGTACCATTCCCCTTTTGCTTCTTCGAACAATGTCTCTATCAGCCATCGGTCTCTGTAATCTTCAATAACCTGCTCTGGTGACGTATCAAAGACATTTGTCAGCCAGATATGCACTGTTTCCTTCTTGTTTTTCCCTATCACCTTTATATTTGCCTTATATCCATCTATTTTATATTTTTTCCCTCTACCACTGCTGACAACTTCGATTATTGATATTCTGTTCAGAACTCTGGATATGGAAGATGCAGGTTTCTTGGATTTACTAAAAATCTCCCCATATTCTGTTTCATACAAATCAAGTATTTCTCGCGTGGTATATAACCCTGAAAGCCCCTCCAGAAGTAGGAGAAGCTTATCGTTCTTTGATAACTGCGCTTTTTTCTTCACCACAACCACTCGTACCGGAGATCCGTCTGAAAACGAAGACCTAAAGTCTGCAATCTTCACTGGCTCCTTTTTCTCATCTCGTTTCCGTTTTGAAGCCTTTCCGCGGGCTGTTTTTGGCTCGTATTCGTTTGTTTTCAGTGTTACTTCCCTGAATTCATCGTCTCCAAGTTCGGTAGCCTCTTTAAATAAATGAGTCCCCCTCTTTCCCATTGTTACGAACTCTATCTTCTTTTTTCCCTCCTTTTCCTCCCCCAACCATGTGAAGTTCGTTTCATCGTAAAATCCACGATCGACGTACATCCTTTTTATTCTTCTTCCGGTAATTTCCATCGACTTTTCAATCATTTTCGTTAATTTGGGCCCATCTGCATCATTCATGGGGTGCACCTCAAAGTAAATTGGTATCCGATGCACAACATCATATATCACAAACAGTTTGTAGCCGTTCGCAGTCTCTTTCTTGATATAATCGTATACCTCGCCCGAATTCTCGTAAGTAACACCATCCACATATAATTTAGTGCTATCACACGCAACAATCTCACCAGTTGTGAATCCAAGTATTCCCATCCACCGAATGATTGTTTGATATGCTTTTTGCAGTTCTTCTTCCTTGTATCGCCTAATATCCTCTTCAAGCGTGCTTTTACTCGGTGTTCTGTCCCCGTCAAGCGTGCATACCATCTGCAAGAAGAGATCATCTTCCAGTTCTTCATCCACACCGTACGCGTTCTTAAAACCCAGTATTGCCTTGACGATGAATGAAATACTGATTTGCAGCGGTGTAAAGACGCAATTATCCCTTTTTTCCACATTCATGTCTTCCAGAATGTTAACGATACCCAAACCATAGAGAACGTAGAGCATAAGATCAAATCCAGCCCATTTGGTTGCGGTTTGCTGTATTTCATTATTAAATCATGTTAACTTATTCAATTCTATTGATCTACTGATTTGCGGAAAGTGACCGTTCCCAAAATAACATTTTGTGAACAACACGACGTGAAATCTCGTTATATTCCCAAAATCCATGTCGTCAGTAATGCAAGAGATCAAATCCTCGAAAAAACGATTGAAATCGCAACCCACCCGTTCTCTGAACTTTGTTACAGTCCCTTTTGCCGGCACCTCCTCAAAACCTATCCGCTTCATCCACGACTTGTTTGAGGAAAGAAACGCAAGCGCTTCTTCTATCTTCATCCTCGCCAGTTTTACGAAGAGAAAAAACGTGATCATCGATGCAGCAGTGTAATCCCGGCCATCATACCTCCTGAGCTCTTCCTTTGCAGTGAGCCAGATGAGAACATCGCTAAAAAAGCCGCCAATTGACCGTATTCCACATTTTCGTAGTCTGCTAAGAAATATCCGGAGCTCCAGCATATATCGCAGACATCCCCAATCATAAGAATCGAAATCGAAAATGTTTAACTCATTCTTTGTCTTGAATAGCGCGTCGAATTGTTCATGGAATTCGTTTTCTTCGTCCATGCGCTGGTTATATGTGGGAGAAGGTATATAAATTCTATTCTGCACTGAGTTCTTTTCTAAGTTTTGATGAAAAGAAAGGACTAAGTTTGTGTGAGGAAACTACCCTGGATTTTAGAATAGGATACTCCCGCGATCTGGGTGCTCTTCACAGGTATCAGCCGGTCGGCGTCGTAGATATCGCCGAGCGCTGCGAGTATCTCCATCGCCTTCTGCAGGACATAGCCCTGCTCGCCGTTTAAGATGAGTTCTTCAGACGGTGTGAGGTGTATGATCGCTACCTAAGTCAGCAGTGTCTGGTAAAATAGATTTCTGCCCGACCGGAACCGGCGAACATGTGGACGCTACATAAGGCGAAGGTCACACATACCCGTACTCCAGATACGTGAGATCCAGT
>JAYEGI010000146.1:0-3091 GCA_034659035.1 Methanobacteriota archaeon | reverse complement strand
TTTCTTGTTTCGTTTCATAAATTCCATTTTAATCACCAAAAGATCTTATCGGTATTATGTACGGCTTATCTGCTTCGTGTTTCACGATAACCTCCACACCGTAGACCGATTGTATGTTCTCAGCGGTCAGCACCGATACAGGATCGCCCACATCCCGGATGCCGCCGCCGTTTAACATTATTATCCGATCCGAATACCTTGAAGCAAGATTGAGATCATGAATCGCCATCATCACAGATAGCCCCTTCTTCTTCACCAGTTTTGTCAGTATCTCCATGACCTCGAGCTGATGCCTGATATCAAGGTTGCTTGTGGGTTCATCGAGGAGGAGAATCTCGGCATCCTGGGCAAGTGCCCGTGCGATCAGGACTTTCTGCTGCTGCCCGCCGCTGATCTCATTGAAATCGCGCATCGCGAGATACTTGATCTTAAGCATCGCAAGCACCTCAAGAACCACATCTATGTCTTCTTCGCTGGAACGCCAGCCAAGATGTGGGCGCCTGCCCATCAGCACGGTGTCAAAGACCGTCGCCGGAAATGTATTTGAGATAATCTGCGGCACGTAACCGACCTTCTTTGCGATCTCCATACTGCTCATCTGCTTCATCTCCTGCCCATCGAGGAGCACGGTTCCGTGCTGTGGTATGAGGATCCGGTCGATGCACCGGATGAGCGTGGATTTGCCTGCACCGTTCGGACCAACGATGCCGAGCACATCAGATGAACCAAGTTCCATGCTTATGCCTTTTAAGATCGGTGTGCTCCCGTAACTGAATGATAGGTCTCTTATCTGTAGTCTCACCAGTATTCCCTCCCTTTTCTCATTATCAAGTAAAAGAAGAACGGGACGCCGATAAACGAAGTCATGATCCCGACAGGAAGTATTACCGGCGCTATGATATTTCTTGCAATAGTATCCGCTCCAACGAGAAGAACAGCCCCGACAAGCCCTGATGCGGGAATCAGGAACCTGTTATCACCCCCAATAGCCATGCGTGTGATATGCGGGGAGACGAGACCGATAAACCCGATCGTGCCTGTGAAGCAGACGATGCTTGCGGTCAGTAGTGCTGCAAGGACCATTGATAATACCCGCACCCGCTCAACCTGCACGCCCAGGCTCTTTGCAGTCTCATCGCCCGCAGCCATCACATTAAGGTCCCACGATCTCAGCATGAGGAGTGGCACGCAGAGCACAAGCACAATTCCGACGATTCCGAGTGTATCCCATGATGATCGGTCAAGGTCCCCGAGCATCCAGAAGACCACCTCCTTGACAGCATCCGCATCTCCAAAGTACTGGAGAAGCGAGGTCATTGCTGAGAAGAAGTACATGATCGCGATACCGGCAAGGATCATGGTCTCTGGTCTTGCTCCCTTGTATCGTGCAATCCCGATGATGACCACTGATGCAAGCAGTGCGAAGATGAATGAATTTGCTATCACGAGATACTCTCCTCCGATAAAACCCTTCCCAAGCAGTATCGCAAGCGCAGCACCAAATCCGGCAGCAGATGCGATTCCAAGCGTATACGGACTTGCAAGCGGGTTCCTTAAGATTCCCTGCATAGCGCTTCCTGCAACCGCAAGTCCGATGCCTGCCGCGACCCCCATCAGGATTCTCGGGAGCCGGAGATTCCACACCACATTCGTTGCAAGATTGCTCGGACTTAAGTAATCAGGAAAGAATCTCTCGAGGATTGCAGAGTATGTATCGGTAAGTGCTATATTCGCCGATCCGAGTGATGCAGCTATACCTGCGATCAGGATCAGAAGTGCTGCGAGGATTGCGATGAATAGTATCTTTCTCCCGATGAAACGCGTGTATTCTTCTTTTATATCGGATTCATTCATGTCGGAGGTTTCCGGTGGCATTTTACGACTCCTGTGGAGTTAGATCCGGATACGGGTACACATAAACACCCCTGTAAGGCATCCCATGAAAACGCTCGAGATACTCTGCATTCATAGCCTCTGGGTCAAGGTCCTCGAAGAGCTCCGGATGCATCCACTTTGCCATGTATGCGATCCCGATTATGTATCGCGGTTTGGATGTGAGCTGGATTGCGATGCAGTAGACATCCCCGTTTCTTACAGCGGTGACATCTGCAAGTTCAGGGCGGTTCATGACCTCTTCCCGTATCGCTTTCATCGATTCCGGATCGTCTTCCTCGTAGCCGCTGCCCTGCACAGTCCCGACATATTTTACGATAATGTCAGGATTCTGCTCGATCACCCATTCAGGGTCAACCTGAGACACAGGGACGCGTATATCTGCGGCGATGTTCCTGCCGCCAGCGATCGTGCAGATCTCATGGAATGCTGTATCGGAATCACACGTATGGTAGTTGGTCCAGCCCTCAAGGTACACTTCGGGCTTCTCTTCATCTGATAGTCCTGCCACACGCTCGCTGATGGTCTCTGTGTACTCATCGTAAAAATCGATGATCTCGCTTGCCCGATTCTCCTTTCCAAGCAGGTATCCGAGTTTTTCAAAGTCCTCTCTCATGAATTGCGGCTTTTCAAAACCCAGCCGTATGACACAGATATATTCGGGCAGTTTATCATCGAGTTTCTCAGGAGGCAGCGAGGTTGCATAAGCAAGGATCGTGTCCGGCGTAAGGGTAAGTATCCTCTCGACATCAGGGGTGAAACTCTTTCCGACGGAGGGTATATCCATCAACTCTGGCAGGAATAGAGGGCATCTATCGATGATCGTGTCACTGACGCCCACGATCCGGTCGGTTGCATTAAGCAAACGCATTGCCTCTGCTGAGTACGAACTCAAGACCACGATGCGTTTCATCGGTTTATATATCGTTATCTCCTTCCGATCAGGCGAATCGTCGATGATCGTCCTCGGATAATATGTGTGGATGTGGGCAGACTCTCTCAGTTCGTCTAAGGCGAGGTGGGTGGTGGAGTCATCGAGATATGCAAGAATCGAGAATGTAAGTTCACTGCCTGATACTACCATGTCCGCATCCGCATCTCCCGCGATCGGGAAACCATGAGCGTCCGCGTGTGTACAGCTCAGCAGTACCGTGGATGCTATGAGTATTATTGCGCAGTATATGGATTTCTTCATTTC
>JAYEGI010000145.1:0-12900 GCA_034659035.1 Methanobacteriota archaeon | reverse complement strand
TTGCCTCGATTTTCAGCTTTTCGACATCAAGATCGGGTTTCATTGATCACATCCTATATTCATATTCTTCTCCTGTATTGTGTCATCCACCCCGCCCCACAAAAACATTCCGATTCGCGCGACTGCCCCGACTTCCATGCACCTCATGCCAGCTTCCCGAAGTCACCAAACCCCGGACTTAAGTACGGAGCCTGTATATAGCTATTTCATACCATTCATCTTACTGTCACTCTCAAGACCAAGTTCATCAGTAGCCATACCAACGAGGATATTGCAAGACTGCCTTGTGGACCGCGTGGGTTTCATGCGATCAGTGGTGTAGCCGTCATGATACTTAAATCTAACGCCGATCTAATAAGTGTTCGTGAGCGATCTTGCTATAAAATGCAGTATCACTTATTGATAATGGTGTGACGCTCCCGGTATACTATTACTTGTGAGTTCACCTATTGGAAGTGGAACATGGGACACCCGACATCAGGGGAAATATTATGGGGCTTAAACTCCAAAATAAGCAAACATGCCTGAAACGTCTGATCTTGGAGCACGCACCCCCGAAGCAAGGAAGATCTCATCGAAGAGCCGCAGCATAGCAAGAGAGATCGTTGGCGATACCGGGTACGAGGACCGGATACGGCAGCGATGTGTGATCGCAACCGGCGATCCTGAGTTTGCAGGTCTGCTTCAATTCAAGAACGATCCTGTTCGTGCAGGAATCGACGCTATCAGGCAGAACAGGGACATTTACACCGATATCAGAATGGTCTCTGTGGGCATCACGAAGGTGGGGCACGACTGTCCGATAACCTGCGTGCTCGATATTGCTGCTGGCGAGAAACTTGTTGCTGAGTATGGCATCACCAGAACCTCGGCAGGATTTAAGGCACTGGGGCACGATCTGGACGGTGCGATAGTGGTGATCGGGAATGCACCGTCAGCCGCGCTTCTGGTCTGCGAGTTGATAGAAAGCGGTATCAGTCCCGCACTCGTTGTGGGCACTCCGGTCGGCTTTGTGAACGCTTCCGAATCAAAGGACCTGCTACACAGCATGGAGGTTTCCTCAATCACATGCATCGGCACCAGAGGTGGGACGCCGGTTGCGGTCGCCTGCATGAATGAATTGATTACAATCTTCTGGGAGGGGGATGGGGATGGGGTGGATGTCACAGGTTAGCTGGATCCTGCTCTTAGTATTACTGGTCATGCTTGCTCATCACGCGGATTGCCTGAACACCACCACCGACAGCAGCAACGAGGCGCAGGTACTGATCGATGGTGCGGGTTATGCGCTTGCAAACGGTGAGCAGCGCGCGTTCTATCAGGACTATTCGATTATTGTCAAGGGTGTGGATGGAAAAGGAGAGAGTGCATGGATCGAATTGCTGCAAAACGGAACATCTGTCAGTTACGGGATATTTGAAGCAGAAGACTGCCTTGTTTATCCGGAAGATGACGAAATATTCAATATAACTATCGAACACATATATGTCGGGTCGCAGAAGGATCTCGTCTTCTTCTACGTGCGCCAGTGCCGCGATCCTGATCTTCCAGAGCCTGCGCCGTCACTCGACACGACATCAGTGCTGAATGCACCCGGATCCAATGCCGCAGCCACGCCGCGGGACGTACCTGACCCGAATCCGAGTCCGGGATGCGGCGCGTGGATGGTGGTGGGGGCTGTACTGCTATATGTAGCATCGAAGAGGTTTGCAAGACGGCAGCAGTAATCGGTGACGTTAAAAAAAGAAAAGAGGATTGACCCAAGGGTGTGGGTCAATCAGTGGCCACAGTTTTATTCCCATGTACTACTGGCCCAGTTCCACGTAGCCCAATACGTATCATTAATCTTTCTGAGGTACGTAGAGTTGTCGGTGCCGTTGTACAGGACGCGTGACGTGTGTGGATCCTCGTTGACCTCAGCTGTCAAATTCCATGCAGCAGCGCCAGACTTACTCGCATCGGTGTGGTTGGCTGTGATCACCAGACCTTCAATCCGGGTCCACGTGATGTTCAGGTGCGTATGCGTGTGACACGCCATACACACAGTGTTGTTGTCGGTGTTGGCAGTGGTCCCATTGAACGTATTGGTCTGGTTCCAGAACGCGTAGTGAGCAGAATCCGGATTATTGATCTGCTGCATCTCGGTGTAGTGGCAGTCCACACAGTCAATGATCACTGCAGCATGTGGTGTGTTATTCGATCGCCAGTACCAGCCTGTGCCCGATCCGGTGATATCGCTTGTGTTGTTCCAGTGCTCGAAGTTCTTGCCATACGCACCACGCGCCATATCCTCTGTCAAGCCGAACTCTTGAAGCGCGGTCTCATTGATCTGGTGGCAGAAGCAACCTGGGTGCTCAGCGTTATACGCAGCATGTGCGCCAGTATTCGCCTTCCACTCTGCAACCTCGTTCACATGACACTTCTGACACAGTTCATACTGAGATTCGCTTGTTCTCACACTGAACCATGTATGTTGTCCAACAAACATTGCCATCGCCTGTGGCAGTACGAATAGCCCAATCGCAAGTACTGCAACCGATAGCAATATCATGTTCTTCCCTTTCATGTATCCTCCTTGATATACTCGAGTATAATAATATGGATAACTTCGTTACAGATCATCTTAAACCTTGCGACCGCACAGACGACCAAACCTCTGCCATCACCTGCTCCGCTTCAGAAGCGCGTCCTTTGCAACCTTGATCGCACAGAGTTCTCCGCACATCGAGCAGGTGTCACCGCTGCTGACCCGGGTCTCGTGTATCGATCTTGCACGCTCTCCATCGATCGCACATTCAAACTGGGCGTCCCAGTCAAGATTCTTGCGCGCAACTGCCATCTTCTTATCCATCGAAAGTGCATGCTCCCGGACACCCAACTTTGCAAGATCGACTGCATGTGCCGCGATCTTTGTGACGATCGTGCCCTCCCTGATATCCTCGACCGTTGGGAGTGCAAGATGTTCGGCAGGCGTTACCATGCAGAGGAAGTCTGCCCCACACATACCCGCGATTGCGCCGCCGATTGCGCCTGTGATGTGGTCGTAGCCCGGTGCGAGATCGGTCACGACCGGACCTAACAGGTACAGGGGCGCGTCATCGCAGAGATGCTTGATGGTGCGCACCCCGTATCCGATGCCATCTACAGGAACATGCCCGGGACCCTCGACCATGCACTGGACGCCTGCTGCCCTTGTCTGCCTGACCAGTCTGCCAAGCGTGATCGCCTCCTGAAACATCGCGTCGTCGTTGGCGTCAGCAATGCATCCCGGGCGCATGCCATCGCCGAGACTGATCGTAACATCATACTCGCGCGCGATCTCGAGCAGGTAATTAAACTCCGCATAAAATGGATTCTCAGCCTCGTTGGTAAGCATCCATGCAACAGTGAGCGCGCCTCCGCGGCTCACCACATCCAGTATCCGGCTGCCTGCTGTGAGATACTTGAGTATCGCCCTGTTTACGCCTGCATGGATCGTCATGAAGTCAACACCGCTTTCTGCATGGCTCCTGACCGCGTTAAAGAGATCGTCAGCGGTCATCTCGCTTTTTCGACCGCATGCTGCATGATAGATCGGAACTGTTCCGACAGGGACTGTAACTGCATCAAGAACGTTCCCGAGCACTTCCTGCAGATTGCCTCCGGTCGAGAGATCCATCACGGTGTCCGCCCCATGCCGGATTGCGACACTGGCTTTCTCGATCTCCTCACTTACGCTCTGGTAATCGGCAGATGTTCCGATGTTGGCATTGATCTTGGTGCGCACAGATTTCCCGATCGGGATGGGGGACGCGCTTCCGGAGACGTTCTTCGGGATCACCACGCGCCCTGATGCAACGAGGCGCCGCAGCCGCTCGGCATCGATCCCCTCTGCCTCTGCCGCCTCCCTGATCTCGCGGGTGATCTCGCGGTGCTGTGCACGGTCAAGCAGTGTCATCTTTCTCCACAGCGATATGGACACCGCGCTCACTTGCGATCTCTGTTAGATGGAGGATCTCCTCTTCCTTGAGCGGGATATCAAAATCAGAGGCGGTATACGACTCCTTATCCATCGCTTTTGTCGCATCGATCAATCTCGAGACCATCCTCTCTTCATCATACAGCACAGGATACTCAGACGTGCGCGAATGCGGGACAAACCTGAGATTCGGGTACTCCTCTGCAAGTAGATATAGTAGACATGCGCGGTAATCCTTGTTGATGTACATATCAAACTCGGATGAAACAACCCCGCTTTTGTCCAGTTCTTTTAAAACATCCGTTGCGTAACGGTGTAGATTATCCTTAATCGATTTCGCCTTCCCGCGGCAGAGGTAATCCTCAATTCCCTTTCGCTTAAGTATGATGTCGATACTATCTGCCGGAAGAGCAGCCGTTCCCTCGTGTTTCCGGTACTGCGCGGCATCCACGGTCAATTTATACTTTCCCTCGCCTGGATTTTCGATCGTAACGGATCCGTCCTCTCCTGTTTTATGCTCAAGGGTGATGCTGATCCCCACTCCACGCATCAGCGTTACGCCCGCGTCTCCGATCCCGGTTCCGTCCTCATCAGTGACACGAATCGTCAGCGGATTCTCAACAACCTTCGCGCCCTCTGCGAGGCGGAGCGCCCCGTCGGTGTACGATGCATCCGGGTGGTAATAGTCATAGAGACGTAGGAACTCATCAGGGTGTCCGACTTTCAGATCATCCCCTGAAACCGTACTTTTGGCAGACAGTTTCTTCTGTATCTGGCGTTCAACCGTCCGGTGGTAACTGTTTAATATTTTGTATGATCTGCGATTCCTTTCGAGCGCAGGATGCAGTTCGCATACCATTGCCGCAAACAACCCGGCAACATCCTCTACACTGTCGGCATCCAGTGTGTAATCCTTTTCAGCCAGTTCGCTTGCGCTCCAGAAATAGTCAGGCGGTATGAACTCCTTTATACCGTCTTCGGTACTCGATAGTTCGTAATGCATATGGTCGACGAGGGTCTGGCAGCGTTTCATAAACGCCTCCCCTATCTCATTTAATCGCACGAGTTTCTCAGGGCTCGACATGCCGAGTACATCTTTCTTAAACTCCTTAAATTTCTCATCCTCAACTGACCCGGCAGCAGTATCAAGAGCACTGATAAGTGTTGTCCGGTATGTCTGAAACTCCTCTTTTGTAGCAGTCTTGAGTGTGGTAATATCTTCTTCGAGTCTGGTTACAGCCCCGCCGTAGTCGAGCGCCTGCAGCGCGTCCTCCACCTGCTCGGCAGAGACTTCTCCTGTGTGGTACTCTGCAAGTTTTTTTGCGTCATCCACACAGCCCCGCAACGCATCTTCGGTGATCGCCTTCAGACGATCCAGGTAACTCACAATCTCATCTATGTCCTTATCCGGGCATGTAACGGATTCGAGTTCAGAGATGTAAGCTCCAAGATCGTATCCAGCGTTGTTAAGCGTACCTAATTTTGTGCGGGAGTCCTCCGCATATTTGACCGCTGCATCATACAACCGCTCGATGAATTGCTGCTTGGTCCGGTCAAGGTCCTGCGCGATGTTCCTGATCGCAAACAATGTCACACCCTTAATCGCGTCCTGATCGCAATCGACCGACCCACTATCAGGATCGATGTGTCCGCCGCTATTCTGTATCGTGCATTCGATCGAGTCTATGTCCGTTATACTCTCAGCGATGGTGATCGAGTGCGCGCCATCTATATCATGCATCCGGCCTCGCAGTTGGATCATGTTCTTACAGATGCCGCGCAGTTCGCGCTCCTTCACCCGCGATGCAGGATCCTCGAGCCGCCGCTGTTTCACTGATTTGATGTACCACACTACTACGATTATGCCGATGATTGGCAAGCTGATAAATACAAACGCGAGCACGTTTCCGAGATCGCTCATCATAAATAATGCGCCTGCTATTAGAAGAACTACAAGCACAGATACTACCGCGATGACGATGTTTTTTAGGTCATCCTTGTTCATCGGTTTGATTATTGCTCCGGAACTTAAAAACCCTATTGCCGGAGATGTCGTAATGGCATAGAGTATGCATTCGAAGGAGGTGGGATAAGGAATGATGTATGTGATCTTTCCGATAACAGATTAGAAAAATCTGTGGTGACAGTATATCGAATGAAGCTTGATAGCTACACCTCCTGACGCCGTTTGTGTTGTGGATGCGTGCCACGGGTCAGAAGATATATACTTTACTGTTGCAGTATGTCAGGAGTCTCGATCCTTCCGTGTAGCAGATCCTCATAAGTCCTGTATGCTGCAATGAGAAGCCCCACCAACGCCGGAGCCATAAAGAAGCCTGCGATACCAGCGACGAGCGCGCCGCCGATGAACATCAGCAGCATCAGCAGTGGGTGGGTATACGATTTCACGCCGACGATGTACGGACGGAGCACCAGTTCGGTCGGACCATAGATCACAGTAGCGGCTACAATATAGAAGATGACAGCATCCCATAGTCCGTACTCGAAGTATCTGCCAACAGCGATCGGGCCAAGGATCATCCAGCCGGCAAATATCGGGATCAGTGAAGCAAGAAAGATCAGCGATGCCATAGCAGGGATATGCGCAACCCCGAAGAAATACAATACGAATAATGAGATTATACTGGCAAATATCGCGACATATAGATTACCTATAAAGATACCGGAGAGTATCTGATCCGCATGTTCGATGAATGCATCGACGATCCCAATATTTGGTTGTGGAACCAGATCCCGTATAAGCGTCACAAACCGATCCCCATCCATCAGCAGGAAGAAACAGACGAATACCGAGACTATGGCATTGATAATAAGTAAGAAAATCTTCTCTAAGTACTCTAATGCCGGAATATGCTTGAGTATCCCGATCACAGAGGTCGCAAGGTTCTCGATCATCTGCGAGGTATCTTCCCCATCATATATGAATTTCGGGAGGTCCAGCCCTTCGATTGTGGCTATTAACGAGGTCATGATCTCTGAATTGTGCACAACCACCCAGGTGATCTGGCGTATGATCTCGATCGCACCCGTTCCGAGTATGAGCAGGATCGGGGTGATGATACACGCCGTTGCGATGAATGGGGCAAATCTCGTGTATTTTAATAATTTATTGTTGATTGGTCTCCCAACATACGCAAAGACCACGCCGAGTACAATACCATCGACAAGCGGCAGCACAGTGTAAATAATAGCCAAAAAAATGATCGAAATACCTGCTATTATCGCTATAGTCCATTTATGTTCGATGAGTTTCGATACACCGTCTGAATCCATGATTAACCAGTCAAACCCCCACTGCATCCACCTTTAAAACGAAAACCCACGTCCTATTCATGCACAGGAATTACCCGCTCCATCCTGCTGCCACGGACGATGATGACTGAACATGGTGCAGTAGCTACGACCTTCTCAGAGATGCTCCCGATCAATAACTTCGAGATCGTCTTCTTTCCAGTATACCCGATCACCACAAGATCGATGTCCTCGTCATGCACAATCTTTAGGATTTCAGGCGCAGGTTTTCCGTCACGCATGACGATCCTCGCATCCACTCCTTTTGATTCCGCAATTTTTTTCACCCGCTCCGCGATCTTTGCAGAGTCGTCAAGCATACGCTGCCGCATCTTCTTTATCGCCGACTCCGGAAGTTTTATGATATCACCATAATGCCTGCCCGCGCCAACACCGGCAGCGGTAACCACCCGGGTCTCGACAATGTGGCTTGTATCAACGATATTGCATGCAGCAACCTTTGCTCCGAATCTCTTTGCAATGCTAAGACCTGATTGTGCAGCATACTCAGCATCCTTTGAGCCGTCTGTGGGAATGAGGATGTTTTCATAACCTGTCTCTGGTATGTCGCCCCGCACCAGCATTACATGGCACTCGGCACCGCGCAGTACGCGGCTTGCGACCGAACCAATGTGTCCTGAATGCGATAGTCCGGTTGCGCCCATAAAGATCACGCTGGCGTCAATATCGGCTGCTTCGTTAATGATCTCGTCGAACGGATACCCGATCAGCACATTTGCCGATTTTACGTCCGCGCCATACTCTTCTGCAGTCTTCATTGCCCGTTCAAGATACGTCTCTCCGGTCGCTTCCATCCGTTCGACGATATCCGCGTCCTTGTACACGCTTGAGTCCACCACATGAATGATTGTTAGTTCCGCGCCATATATCTCGGTAAACCGTGCGGCATGTACCACCGCGGCATCTGACCGAACCGAACCGTCAACCGGTACCAGATAATGAAATCTTGCCATTTAATTCTCCTTGACTGTATACACCCGCTCAACACGAGTACTCTTCACCACAAAGACCGAACATGGCGAGGTTCGTGCTACCTTCTCAGATACGCTACCGAGCATCCACCGGGAGACTCTGCCCTTTCCTGTGTAGCCGATCACCACAAGATCGATGTTCTTGGCACCGACCGCTTTTAATATCTCGACTGCGGGTTTTCCTTCCCATATCAGGGTCTTTGTCTCTATGCCTTTGGATTTGCCGAGTGCAACCACATCATCGGTGGTTTGCCCCGCCTCCAGTAAGTCACTCTCGCGGCCTGTGCGTATTATGGAACACGCCATCAGATCGGCATGATATCTGTGCGCGACGCTTGCAGCGAATGTCGCAGCATATTCGGCATCGACCGAGCCGTCGGATGGGATCATGACATTTCTGTAGAACCGATCGTTCTCGAGTTTGTCCCGCACCAGCAGCACATGACACTGTGCGCCACGAAGCACGCGCTCAGCGGTGCTGCCGATCGTCTCGCCCTCGGTGCATTCCGCGCCATAAGCACCAAGAATGATCACGCTGGCATCGATCCTCTTCTGTTCCTTAATGATCTCGTTATATGGCGATCCCGTAAGCACCCTTGCTTCGAGTATCCCGATCCCGTGACTCTTGCACTGATCCTGCACATCATCGACCAGCGCCTGTCCGATCGCGGTATCTTCCTCGATCTCCTCCGCATCCTTGTATGCTCTCGTATCCACCACATAGATCGGTGAAATCTCTGCGTTGTACATCTCTGCCATCCGTATGGCATGTTTGACTGCTACTCTGGAATAATCAGAGCCATCAACCGGTAACAGGAATTGAAATTTTACCATAGGCGATCCCTCGATGTTATAAATTAGCCCATAACACTTAAGTCTATTTCCCAATGTCGCAATGGAAATAAAAATAGAAATGGTTGAATAAATCAACCATTGCATCTACATCTGTTTGGCTATGTACGGATTATCAGGCAGCGTGAGATCGAGTCCCATCGCTTCTGCCAGAATCTCCTGCTGATCCTTGAAGATGATATTCGTGTCCATCGCGTTGATGCCGTCCATGATGTTCCGCCTGCAGAACGGACAGGTGCACGTTATGATATCGGCATTCACGAGTTCGGCATCCTGAACTCTCTTCTGCGCCATCTTCAGTGCAAGATCAGAGACACCTGCCTTGATTCCACCGCCTGCACCGCAGCATCGCTGCAGTTCCCGCGTTCTTGCCATCTCAACGAATTCCGCGCCAGGAACCATATCGTAGATCCTTCTTGGCGCATCATAGACTCCGCAATGCCGTCCTGTGTGGCAGGAATCGTGGAACGTTACTCGCTTCTTCAGCGGGTTCTTCCAGTCGAAGTCACTCTCAGTGAGTGTGCCATCATCCAGCAGTCGGTCCATATACTCGCTGATTGCAATAGTCTCAAATGGTAGATCTCCGCCCTCATAGAACTTGGGCCAGTCGATCTTGCTGGTCCGGTGGCATCCTGCACATGCATAGATCACGGTCTTCACACCCTTCTTGACCATTGCATCGATGTTGTGGTTTACGAACTCCGAAGCCAGGTCAAGTTGCCCGGTTCTGATGAGAACCGAGACGCAGCACCATTCCTCGGGTCCGAGCATCGTAAACGGAATGTTCAGTGCCTGCAGGACTCTTGTCGTTGCAACACCGACCCGCT
Source organism: Methanobacteriota archaeon (assembly GCA_034659035.1). GTDB lineage: Archaea > Halobacteriota > Methanosarcinia > Methanosarcinales > Methanogasteraceae > Methanogaster_A. The sequence goes on along the minus strand of JAYEGI010000145.1, from coordinate 2,959 downwards.
GCATCCGGTACGCTGCTGTACATCCTGTGAAGTATGCGACATCTGCCTTGTCCTTGATCTCGATATCCTCGGGAACCCAGCAGAGACGATCCTCCTGGTCAGCAGCGAAGACGTTGTGAGACGCCAGGAGATCCACGAAACCGGTCTGCTTACCATACGGTCCGCGCTTGTTAATCACTGCATTCCTGCGGAACGACTCCCAGACCTCAACGGTATTGATAGATGCCTCACAGACCGTACCACAGATACCACATGTCGTGCAGTGATATATCTCGTCTTTCAGCTTGAGGACATCGTCCTCAGGAATCTGCCTCGGACCAAAGAGCGCTGCGCGCAAGCCGTAACCCTTGTTCAGCATCTCCCGCATGTAAGTGAGTTTGTTCTTCGGCGCAAAATCCATCTTCTCGGTGTCGCTCATGCCCTCTCTACCTTCGGGAGTGAATGTCTCCTCTCGGACCTCTTCGTAGACCGGACACCAGTTCAGACACTCGCCGCACCTGGTACACGCGTCGATCTCAAGGAGCTGCGATGTCGTGAAACGCTCGGTTGTAAGCGATGGTTCTCTTCGTGCCATTATTCACCACCACCGTGCGTGAGGATCGAGAGCGGTGTCGCGATGATGTGGATGTACTTCGTGAACGGTATCATTGCAACACAGAAGAGAAGCGAGATCACCACGTGGAAGAGTGCTGCTTGTGGCGCTGCTGTGTTCTGGATCCCCATGAATCCGCTTGGGCTTCTGATCCATTCTGAGATGAACCCCGTAATCACAATTACGAAGAGTCCACCGGTCAGGAACACGTCATAGAACGTGGTGCCCTCTCGAACTTCTGTGATGAACAGTCGCCTTGCAATAGCGATCAGCACGCCAACGAGGAGTATGTAACCGAAGACCTCGTTCAAGATCACGATTGCCGGAAAGCTCTCGACGAGTGGGCGTCCATGGGTGATGGTTTCACCAAACATGCCACCATACTTGTGGAGGAGTTCCACCACAAACATCAACATCGAGAAGACGAAGAGCATGATCCAGCCCCAGAAGATCGTTATATGCATAACCCATCTGGTGACGCTTCGCTTCAGAATGCGCCGCTGGATCAGGATGTCCATCACAATAGTTGTGAGCACACCTTGTTCATGTTTCTTGTCGAAGATCTGGGAGAGGAGCAGTTTCAAGAAACCGCCGATGCTGCCACTCTGACCCGGTTTTCCATATCCCTCGGATCCGTAGCCCCATTTCTTCATCTGAAACAGTAGCCCTCCGAGAAATAGTATGACCGTTGCAAATCCTACAACCATCATAACTGCAAAAGAGAGTTCGCTGTAATATTCCATATTTATCCTCCTTTATTCGTATCGATTAAAGGTTATCACCTTTATGTCCGATTAATTGGAGCTATCTTATTTAAAAGTTATCGGTGTTCGTCAGCCCTACCAAGCAATCTGCGCGGCGCAAGAGATGCTGGAGAGTGCATGTTGTTGAGGCGTCTTTACCGCGCCTTAGAATGTAACGGTTTTATCGCTCTCTGTAACGATATCATACAGGTCTCGCATCGTTGATAACGGGCACACCTCCGAACCCTCCGATTGGCGGATTTTAAGGCAGCTGCCGCAGGCAAATATCTCGCCACCTGTATCCAGAAACGTTCTCATCTGTTCGGTCACCACAAACTTGCTCGTGTCCAGGGACTCGCACTCCACACCTTTTCCAAGCAGGAATACTTTTACAGAGTCACCCTCTGCCTGTGCGAAACTTCCGAACCGAAAAGCGTTCCAGACAGTCTCCGAATCATCCGAATAAATTATGACCCCTATCTTCATGGTTTCACCATATTAACGATCCGTTCACGGTTATAAAAACCTTTTTAGCTCTCTGGTAATTCGCGTTGCACAATCTGACAAATCATGCATATAAAGAGTACCCCGTGAGGTCAAGATATATGCGTTGGAACAGATGTTTGACGTTTAGTATGCCATAACACCGCCGTTTGATCACTTTGATCTTATTATTCAGCCCTTCAACAAATCCACTTGTTTGCCGGTTGATGAAGTAGTTTTTGATCTTATCCATATATTTATCTAATGTAGACATAAATTTATTAAAGCACTTCAAACCACTCTCTTCAACTTTCTTCTTCCAATCACCAATCTTCCGAGTCGCAACGCTCTTAGAGATGTCGTCTTCGAAGATGTCAGTCAAATCATTGCAAAGTTTATATGCTACTTCCAATATTGGAGAATGTCGAAATAAACGTTTCAAAACCTCCTGTTCTTCGTCCGTCAATTCCTTTATATTCTTACGCAATATCCACATTACGTTTTTCAGCCTTTTATATTCTTTTTCTGACAGTTCTTTCTTCAAACGATTCATCTCTTTCTTTCGAATACCGTCCAAGTCCTTTCGATACAATTTAGCAACGTGAAAACGATCAACTATGACTATAACGTCCTTTCCAAAGACTTCTGTTGCAGCGTTGGTATAACCCTCATACATATCAGAACACACTACCTTAACAGTCTTTTTTAGCCGTTTTGGGATGCTATATAAGAATTCCTTCACAGTCTCCTTTTTGCGTCCTTTCAGTACCGCCAGTATCATTATCTTTTCATCCACACGCGCCGTTACAATTGTTACAAAATCCTTATGACCCTTTTTAAGTGAAATTTCATCTAATCCTATAGTGTTTAAGCTATTAATCTCTTTCCAACTCACTTTTGTCTCGACATATCGATGGATAATCCCCATAACAGCCTCATAACCCAAACTTTTCTTAATGCTCACGTCTTCTACCGTACTATTAACTATTTCAAGCAGTATATGCTCTTCATATACTTTTGTGTGCGGGCTTCTTGGATCGTACCAGTTTAATGTCTGTGTTGTTACAGGCTTACCATTACAATGAGTGCATTGGTATCTAGCAGGACGAATACGAATATACGTGTTCATGCCAAGAATCGA
>JAYEGI010000144.1:0-3125 GCA_034659035.1 Methanobacteriota archaeon | reverse complement strand
TATACGATCCTTCCGCGCGACAATTGAGTTGATATCTTAATTTAATTACGATCCCTAACATGCGATATGCAGAACATACGATATGCAGACTACCCATGCCGAACCCAACAATCTGCAACATTTAATAAACCCGCAATCTCATTCTAAACCCGCATGACAACTACCACTATCACATTGTCCGATCTCAATAAAATGCTTGAAAATGTGCTTGAACTGAATGGCGTTACGATAGAGGGGGATATCGAGATCGAATTTGAAGGCGGAGGAGGCGGTCCGGAACTGATGCAGGCAGTAGGATCTGAACTCGCGCAGATCGTGGCGCGGTTAAATAACGTCGCAGGCATGATGGGCTGTCCGACAGGGGCCGTGCTGCCAGCCATGCAGCAAATGACGCTGCCGCCGCAGGCACAGTCCCGGATCCCGCAGGAGTTAATTCCTGCATCGTTTGACGTGGACCCGGTCTCTGAGTGGAAGCACGGGATCGAAGAGGTGACGCTCGGTAGAACATCCTCTGACGGCGGCACACGCAGAACTACGGTCACACTTGGCGGTGAACATGCGCTGCCGTTCTACTTCGATGCTCCGATGCCACATCCGAATCATGTCTCGATCGATGTCTTTGACATGCCTATCGGAATGGCACGCGCCGTGCGCATGAACTACGAGGACGTACTTGAGAGCCCGGCTGAGTGGGCAAAGAAAGTGGTCTCGAAGTTCGGTGCGGATATGGTCACGATCCATCTGATAAGCACGGATCCGTCGATCAAGGACACGCCTGCGTCCGAGGCTGCGAAGGTGGTCGAGGATGTCTTACAGGCTGTCGATGTCCCGCTCATCATCGGGGGCTCCGGAAATCCGGACAAGGATCCTGAAGTTCTTGAGAAGGCGGCAGAGGCTGCCGAAGGCGAGCGGTGTCTGATCGCGTCTGCAAACCTGAATATGGACTACCAGCGGATAGCAGCCGCGGCAAAGGAGTATGGTCACGCGATCCTCTCGTGGACGCAGCTCGAGATCAATGCGCAGAAAGAACTCAACCGCAAACTGATGAAACAGTGCAACATCGAGCGTTGTGACATCGTGATGGATCCGACAACCGCGGCGCTTGGCTATGGTCTTGATTATGCATACTCAAATATCGAGCGCATCCGGCTTGCAGGGTTAATCGGCGACCAGGAACTGAACTTCCCGATGTCGTCGGGAACCACGAACGCATGGGGTGCGAGGGAGTCATGGATGGCAGTCTCACCACTAAAGGAGGATTCGGACTGGGGGCCCCGCGAATACAGGGGACCGATATGGGAGATAACGACAGGGTTAGCGCTTGCGCTTGCTGGTGTCGATCTCTTCATGATGATGCATCCGACTTCGGTTCAGGTGCTAAAGTCTGTTACCGGTATGTTGCGCGGTGGCGATGGCGGCGCGGATACCCCTGTGAGCACACCCGACTGGGTTGGCATGATGCTTGAGGGGTGAAACTTCCGCGCAAGCATTATGGTGTCGTGTCATACTTACGGAATCTTCCGGGAACCTGGGCTTTGCCTGGGTTGTGAATACAACCGGTGGAACCCGTGTTAATGGTTATGCTGCTGCTGTGCAACATGGCCTAATAACCGACATTCATGTCCTGCATATAACCCGCATGCCCGACGATGCTGTTTCACGATTTGCAGCTGAGCATTCACAGGGAGTAATAATAGGGCGTGTACAGCCCTGGTGAAAAAGGGCTGCACAGCCACATCCACGCGAACAGATTTAAAAATAGACGTGGTACTACTTATTGTGAGGTCACATCGATATAAATGGATTTGTGAATGGGATGTCACGTTCTTCTCACCGGCAATGTGAACGCACAGTCTGTCGGCTATTCTGCCACTGGATATTCGGATTGTGCCACTCACACGAAATCCCGCCTCCATGCGTGGGCGTCAACACCAGAAGACACAACGACTCTTTATGAATCAAAACCTTTATCCCACAGACCTCAGAGACTAGTATACAATGAAACAGATCAGTGCTCCAAAGAGAATCTCAAGGATAAAATTCGGCTTAATCTCGCCGCGGGAATACCGTAATATGAGTGTCACCCGAATTATCACGGCAGATACTTATGACGAGGATGGTTTTCCGATCGATATGGGGCTCATGGATCCCAGACTCGGCGTCATCGATCCGGGATTGCGATGCAAGACCTGCAACGGGAGGGCGGGGGAGTGCCCGGGTCACTTTGGGCACATAGAACTGGTGGCACCCTGTGTGCATGTCGGGTTTGCCAAGCAGATACGAAATCTACTCAGGAGTACGTGCAGAAGTTGCAGCAGGCTGCTTCTGGATGCAGGGCGGAAGAAAGAGTATGTCGAGCATATCTCGGTTCGGAGAAGTCAGGGGCAGACAATCGATTCGATAGTTGAACAGGTCTTTAGCGAGGCAAGCAAGGTTGAAGTGTGCCCGTACTGCGGCGAACACCAACTGAAGATCACGTACGAAAAACCGACCACGTATTCTGAGGACGGGGACAAAATGCTTCCAAGTGATATCAGGAACTGGTTCGAGCACATACTGGATGAAGATCTCCCTGTCTTTGGTATGGATCCAAACAACGCGCGTCCCGAATGGATGATCTTGACAGTGCTGCCTGTGCCGCCTGTAACGGTGCGCCCATCGATCACGCTCCAGACCGGGCAGCGAAGTGAGGATGATCTGACACACAAACTTGTTGATATTATCAGGATAAACCAAAGGTTCCAGGAGAATAAGGAAGCGGGCGCGCCGCAGTTGATCATCGAGGATCTCTGGGAACTTCTGCAGTACCATGTAACAACTTTTATGGACAACAGCGTCTCAGGGATACCTCCGGCAAGGCACAGGAGCGGAAGACCTTTGAAAACCCTGTCTCAGCGCCTAAAAGGGAAGGAAGGGCGGTTCAGGGGAAGTCTCTCTGGTAAACGAGTCAACTTCAGCGGGAGGACTGTTATCTCGCCGGATCCCAACCTGTCGATCAACGAGGTCGGCATTCCCGAGGCGATTGCAAGAGAACTGACGCTCACGTTTAAGGTTGTGCCGAGAAACATCGAGGAACTCAGGGAGTATGTGCGCCGCGGTCCGCGCAATCACCCGGGCGCGAACTA
>JAYEGI010000143.1:0-12989 GCA_034659035.1 Methanobacteriota archaeon | reverse complement strand
ATGTGATCGTTTATGTTGAGGGGATCGATGAGCGTAAGGATGGATTGGACGTGGGCATGCGGCTGTCTGATAAGTTCTATGAGATGGATCTCGATGTTCCGATTGCTATAATGCGGGATAGGGGCGAGATGCGCGAGGAGGCGGCAGCATGACCCGCCTGCTGATGGTGGCTGCGGTCGTGGCGGTGCTTGCGGCGGCGGGCGCGACGACGTGGGTTGTGGATGATGATGGCGGCGCGGATCGTATGGGCATGCAGGCTGTGGAGGCGGCGGCATGACCGGTAGCAGGATGCTGATGATTGCGCTCATCGCCGCCGTGCTGTGTATGGCAAGCGCGGGGGTGGGCGCGGCTGATGAGGTGAATGTGACGTTTGAAGGACGTTTCGGGGGTGCTACGGATGCATGCGCAGTTTCTGGCAATTATGCATACATCGGTCAAGGGCAGGATTTTGTTGTGCTTGATATAAGCAATCCCGCCGCGCCATCGGAATCGGGTAGATTGATCACTGCTGATTCTGTAAGAGATGTTGCGGTCTCAGGGGATTATGCATACGTAGCTGATAGTTCTAATGGTCTTGTGATTGTGGATATCAGCAACAAAGCAGCACCTGCACTTGCAGGAAATTATGACACCGCAGGATATGTATGGGATGTTGCGGTCTCAGGTGATTATGCATACGTAGCTGATAGTTCTAATGGTCTTGTGATTGTAGATGTCACCAGTAAATCAGCACCTGTGCTTGCAGGAAGTTATCACACAGGATATTCTGCATACGGTGTTGCTGTCTCAGGTGATTATGCGTACGCAGCTGATCAGTATAATGGTCTTGTGATCGTAGATGTCACCAGTAAATCAGCACCTACGCTTGCAGGAAGTTACGACACCGCAGGATATGCACGGGATGTTGCTATCTCAGGTGATTATGCGTACGTAGCCGATTACGATAATGGTCTTGTGATTGTGGATATCAGCAACAAAGCAGCACCTGCACTTGCAGGAAATTATGACACCGCAGGATATGCATGGGATGTTGCGGTCTCAGGTGATTATGCATACGTAGCCGATAGTTCTAATGGTCTTGCGATCGTAGATGTCATCAGCAAATCAGCACCTGCACTTGCAGGAAGTTACGACCCAGGATATGTATGGGATGTTGCTGTTGCCGTATCAGGTGATTATGCATACGTAGCCGATAAGTCCAATGGTCTTGTGATTGTGGATATCAGCAACAAAGCAGCACCTGCACTTGCAGGAAGTTACGACACTACAGTATATGTCGGTGTTGCGGTCTCAGGTGATTATGCGTACGCAACTGATGGGTACAATGGGCTTGTGATCATAGATGTCACCAGTAAATCAGCACCTGTGCTTGCAGGAAGTTACGACACCGTAGGATATGCATGGGATGTTGCAGTCTCAGGCGATTATGCATACGTAGCCGATAGTTATAATGGTCTTGTGATTGTAGATCTCACCGACAAATCAGCGCCTGCGCTTGCAGGAAATTACGACACAGGATCTGCAGTGGGTGTTGCTGTATCAGGTGACTATGCATACGTAACCGGTGTTTCTGGTCTTGTGGTTGTAGATGTCACCGACAAAGCATCACCTGTGCTTGCAGGAAGTTACGGCACTACAGGACATGCATACGGTGTTGCTGTCGCAGGTGACTATGCATACGTAACCGGTGTTTCTGGTCTTGTGGTTGTAGATGTCACCGACAAAGCATCACCTGTGCTTGCAGGAAGTTACGATACTACAGGATATGCATACGGTGTTGCGGTCGCAGGTGATTATGCGTACGTGCCTGATTTATATACTGGTCTTATGATTGTAGATGTCACCAGCAAATCATCGCCTGTGCTTGCAGGAAGTTACGACATCGCAGGATCTGCGTATGATGTTGCGGTCTCAGGGGATTATGCATACGTAGCTGATACTTCTAACGGTCTTGTAATTATAGATGTTACCGACAAAGCAGCACCTGCACTTGCAGGAAGTTACGCAGGATATGCACGGGGTGTTGCAGTCTCAGGTGATTATGCATACGTAGCTGATACATCCAATGGTCTTGTGATTCTGCGTGTGGATGCACCAACCAATGACAATGGCGTTCACAACATCAACACAGGCGAGAACTTCGCGACAATTCAGGCTGCGATAGACGATCCTGATACGCAGGATGGACATACGATCACTGTGGATGCAGGTACATACATCGAGAACGTGAATGTGAACAAGCGACTCACGCTGATCGGCGAGGGTGCGGATGTGGTGACGGTACGGGCGGCGGATGCATCGGATCATGTGTTTAACGTGACTGTGGATCGGGTGAATATCTGTGAGTTTGCGGTGGTGGGTGCAACACATGATTACAAGGCCGGAATCCATCTTGACAACGCAGATCAATGCAATATCTCAGAGAACAACGCATCAGACAACGACCGCGGCATCTTCATAGGTGATTCGAGCAACAACACGCTGCAAAACAATACAGCAAACTCGAACGGCTGGAGTGGTATCTGGCTGTGGTGTTCGAACAATAACACGTTGACGAACAACAATGCCACAAACAACGGGGTTGGCATCTACCTGTCGGGTTCGAGCAATAACACGCTGTCTGACAACACCGTGAAGAACAACGCGTACGGTATCTGCCTGGGCTATTCGAACAACTACCACAACACGATCGCGAACAATACTTTTATAAATGACGGGTTATCTATTAGTGGGGAGCGAAACACTGTTGAGAACAATATAGTGAATGGTAAACCTCTCGTGTACCTCGAAGATATGTCCAACTTTGCGATTCAAAATGCGGGGCAAGTTATTCTCTTAAACTGTACTGACATCACTGTGAAAAATCTAAATCTCTCTAACGTAGGCACCGGTATATACCTCGATGGGGTTGATGATTGTAAGATAGTGAACAACACCGTGAATTCGAACAACATGATCGGCATCTACATGTGGCGTTCGAAAAACAACATGCTGCAAAACAACACCGTATCTAATAACTACCGCGGCATCGACTCCGAGGATATGTCCGGCATCGGCATCTACTTGGGGTATTCGAACAATAATACGCTGACGAGCAATAATGTATCGAACAACTACGCGGGCATCATCGCAGAATATTCTACGGGTAATATGCTGCGGAACAACACAGCAAACTCGAACAACGGGTACGGTGGCATCCTCCTGGGGTCTTCGAATGACAACACACTGACTGATAACAGCGCATCGAACAATTCCCATGGCATCTACTTGTGGATTTTAAGCAACAACAACACTCTATATCACAACAACCTCATCGACAATATCAACCACAACGCCTACGACGAATGCACCAACCACTGGGACTCCGGCTCCGAAGGCAACTACTGGGGCGACTACAACGGCACTGACCCTGACGGGGACGGCATTGGCAAAGACCCACACCCGATCCCCGGCGGCGGAAGCGTTGACAGATACCCGCTCATGCAGCCGTGGGCTGGCGGCACGCAGCAGTTAGGCGACCTCAACCACGACAACCACATCACCCCCGCGGACACCGCGATCGCGCTTGCGATCGCAGCCAGCGGCGCACACGACGACGCAGCCGACGTCAGCGGAGATGGACGCGTCACCTCCCTCGACGCGCTGATGATCCTGCAGGCGGCGGCTGATGCAATAGATTTATGAATAACACATCATAGAAACATGCCTATGATGAACGCTTATGAATTTCAAGCAGCAGTGACGTCAGATAATAAATTAAGCATTCCTGATGCATTATTTGGAAAGTTTGAGACGCACAAAACGATTCGAGCGATCATTCTGATCGACGAATCAGCGGATGAAGAACAAGCATGGGCACACCTGACTGCTGAACAGTTCTTTGCCGGATATGATGATTCTGATGCCGTTTATGATTAATTGGAATAAGACTGCATAATTAGCAGATTGGTGAAATCGTCCTGCTCGCATTCCCTTATACAGATCAACGGGGTGTTAAGCGGCGTCCGGCACTCGTGTTGTTGGACGCCGGAGATGGCGATGTTGTTGTGGCACGGGTCACGAGCCGGCAGGTGCAGACCCGGTACGATGTGAAATTGATCGAATGGAAACAGACTGGACTTTTGTTGCCATCAGTTGTACGATTGCACAAGTTGGCAGCATTGCAAAAAAAACGCTTGTGAAACGGCGGTTGGTGTGTTAACGACAAAAGATTCATCAAGGGTAAAAGCAAAGATTCAACGGATATGGACTTCTATTTGATACGTTCTACCCGGAACTGCCTAAAAATCCGGGTGTTTTCACTGGAGTTCTCGATTGTGCCCGAGCGTACGATGGACTTTCCAGATGGTTATGGATTCGATACGGGACGCGGCAGGAAATGTGTAGAGCGATAACACTCTAATAGATAGAGATTAATATCATAGTATGCCAGGATTCCTCCCGCTCTTCATCGACCTTTGCGACCAGAAGGTAGTGATCATCGGCGGCGGCTCGGTTGGTGAGCGCAAGGCAGCACTGTTCGGAAGATATGCAACGACGGTCGTCGTGAGCTTTGAGTTTACCGAAAGACTGATGGAATTAGAGGATATTGAACTGATAACCATGGATGAGAAACTTGACGATGATGCGTTTACCGAACTGATAGAGGATGCCTTCCTGGTGATACCGGCAACGAACGATCTTGCCTACAACGAGCACCTATCAGCTATCGCAAGCCGGCATGGGGTACTCGTAAACCGGGTGGACGATCTCGGCGACGTGATCATCCCGTCGGTCATCGCTCGTGGCGATATCGTAATCGGCATCTCCACGCTTGCCCACAGCCCTGCGTTATCACGATATATCAGGGGGCGGATCGAGGAGGTGATCACGCCTGCGTATGCGGATATGGCGAGACTGCAAAGCGAGGTGCGCGAGTACCTGAAGGGCAGGATTCCGGATCAGGCGACCCGGCAGCAGATATTGTGGGCAATTATTGAGGACAGTACTGTGTGGGAGTATCTCGGGACGTCTTATGAGCAGGCGTTTGGGCAGGCGATGTTGCATTGTGAGGATGTGGTCTGATTGGACCTTTCTGAAATTGATCCGTTGATATGGGTGGGACTTGGGCTTGCAGCAGTCTCGATCATGGCGCTTGCGATCATCTGGAAGATCGCCAGATGGAAAGGCGAACTTGACCGGTGGAAACGAGAGGTCAATGAATGGCGAGACAACATTCCAACTGTTGGTGTGGATTCACAGAGCCTTTCACCGGGTCGTTCATCCGCTGGAAATAGAGATCAAGTAAAGGGAGCCGCACCTGCAGGGAATGTACCCGATCAATCCAGTGCGCCGGTCACACTCATACCACAGACAGAGATGGCACTACTGTATGCGCTTACCGAGAGGAGAGGCGAAGCGTGCACAGTGGCTGAGATCAAGGATGATACTGCAATGTTTCATCATGATCTCGGGAATCTATTATACCGCTCAAGAGAGTTTGAGAAAGCAGAGAGGGAATATCGAGGGGCGTTAAGACTCGAACCTGATTTTGCAAGGGCTCATGCCAATCTCGGTTTCCTGTTAAAGCGACTGAAGCGCAGCGAGGAGTGCGTGCAGGAATTCGAGATGGCTCTTGCCTCAAAAGAGCAACTTCCTGACAAAGGCGAACGAATCATGAAGATGCTGCAAGAGATACAAAAATCGTAACTACTCAGGTACCAAAAAACCACTATTCAGGGGACTTCACTATGCAGGAACTCTCCAGGACATGGAGCATACTACAACCAACAGGTAATGTAACCGCAGAGTACGCAGAGGGAAAATAAACGGTTAAGTGCTCCGCGTTTCTCTGCGCCCTCCGCGGTTATTTTTCTTGCCAGAAGATACAGGATCGCAATCGGGAGACCGATCAACATACCTGAGTAGTTACCAAAAATCCTGATCACATAAATTCCTGTAGTTTCTGCTCGATGTGGTTCTTCGGAAGTGCGCCGATGATCTGCCCAGCCATCTCGCCATTCCTGAATACCAGCATCGTCGGTATCGCGCTGATCTGGTATTTCATGGCAGTGCTCATGTTCTCATCGATATTCAATTTGGCAAACGTTATCCTGCCTGCGTATTCACCTGCAAGCTGCTCAACCACCGGTGCAACCATCTTGCAGGGTCCGCACCACTCAGCCCAGCAGTCCAGCACAACAAACGGATGTTCGCGCACGGTTTCTTCAAGGTTACTATCGTTCAGTACCAGTACTTCTCCAGATGTCATTGTTTGTAATCGCTCCATTTTCTTCTGTCGGATTGCGTCCAGTTCGTCCATGATTTAGAATTCGAACATGGTTTCATATAAATCCTTGCCCTGTATAACCACTGGCATCGATCAGTTTCCCGATCCTTGTGTGGAGTTCCTCGAGATCCCGCCCCTTCAGATCGATGACTCGTTCGATGCTTTTCATCGTGTTTCTTGCAGAGGCTTCCTCTTCGAGTCTTTTTTTGGTGTAGATCTGCGCTAGCGAGGTGTACAATCGTTTATACACGCGGGTCTGCCGGTTTAGCTGGACATACTGGTCGATCATCTCCGGATCAACATCAGCTTTTCCTGCAGCAGCAATGAAATCACCAAGTTTTTTTGACGAAGATGTAATATCCTCTATGACTGAAATCAAACCTTCTTTTGTGATTGGTTTGACAAGGTACTCAGTTATATGCGGTGCTTTTTTATGCGCCACATCTGCGGTCAGTTGTTTTGCCGTAAGAATAACCACAGGAATCGATTTTAACCGATCATCCTTGCGTATCCGGTTCAGCACCTCCCAACCATTGAGGTCGGGCATGATGAGGTCCAGTAGAATCAGGTCGGGCACGTCCTGCTTCAGTTTTTCAAGACAGTCGTTGCCGCCTGATGCTGATATGACATCGTAATCCGGATCGTCAAGCATCAGCAAGAGCAAATCCACAATATCTGGCTCGTCATCCACAACCATAACTTTCATGATTTAAACCTCCATATCCTGCCCGTTATCTTCCGGTACCTTCCGTTGTATTTCATGTTATATCGCTGGTACTTAACTCTGTTGTCTACATTACGCTTTTATAAGCGACAGCCATATATGGTACTAATGGTACTCGACAAACTTGGAGACTCGCTTCAGAGTGCGATCAAGAAGATCGCGGGTGGCGGACGCGTCGACAAACATGCAGTGGACGAGATGATAAAGGAGATCCAGCGTGCGCTCCTCCAGTCAGATGTCAATGTGAAGCATGTGATGGATCTGTCCACGCGGATACGTGAGCGGGCGCTTGACGAGAAACCGCCTGCAGGCATGGGCGCACGTGAGCATGTGATCCGGATTGTGTACGATGAACTCGTCCGGCTCATAGGCGCTGGCACGCCTCTAGCGCTTTCGAAGCAGACGATCATGATGGTCGGGCTTCAGGGAGGCGGCAAGACCACGACCACGGCAAAACTGGCACGGTACTTCCAGCGCAAGGGCTTGAAGCCCGCGGTGATCTGCGCGGATACCGACCGCCCCGGTGCTTACGATCAGTTAAAGATGCTGTGCGACAGTTTGAACATCGCTTTCTATGGGGAGCGAACCGATGATCCCATTGGAATCGTAGAGCGGGGGCTTGGCGAATTAAAGTCGTATGATGTGAAGATCATCGATACCGCGGGCAGGCATTCCCTTGAGCATGACCTGATCGAGCAGATGGAGAAGATACACGCGATCTCCAGACCGGATCAGAAACTACTTGTGCTGGACGCCGCGATCGGGCAGCAGGCAATGGACCAGGCACGCACGTTCCATGACTCAGTAGGGGTTACCGGCGTCGTCATCACGAAACTCGATGGCACGGCAAAGGGTGGCGGTGCGCTCTCAGCAGTATCAGAGACGGGAGCGCCGATCGCTTTTATCGGTGTTGGTGAGAACGTCGAGGACATGGAGAAGTTCGAGACCGACAGGTTTATCTCGCAACTGCTCGGGATGGGCGACATCAAGACACTGATCGAGCGTGCCGAGGAGGCATTTACCGAGGAGATCGATGTCGAGAAGATGATGCAAGGGAAGTTCACGCTCAAGGATATGTACCAGCAACTGGAAGCGATGCACAAGATGGGTCCCCTAAAGCAGGTGATGCAGATGCTCCCGATCGGGGGCATGAAGATACCGGACGATATGTATGACGAAACCTCTGGCAAGATGGGACGGTACAAGGTCATCATGGACTCGATGACCGAAGCGGAGATGATCGACCCGAAGATCGTCGATAGCTCACACGTCAAGAGGATCGCACGCGGCTCTGGCACGCGGATTGAGGATGTGCGGGAACTCTTAAAGTACCACCGGATGATGCAGAAGGCGATGAAGGGCTTGCGTGGCGGCAGGTTTAATATGCAGAAGATGATGAAGAAGCTTGGGGTGTAGACGCGTTTACCTGACACTCATACTGCATCCGATTTCAGTGAATTCCGCTGTCAGTTTCACGGTCATCCACTATGCGGTGACCGATCCAAAAAGTGTTCGATATGAGGTCGCAAACTTCAGGTTTGCAATAAGCAAACTGGCACAGACAAACTTAAGAAACCTCATAGGAGATATGTCGCTTTATGAGACGCTTACCGCAAGGGACACGATCAATATCGCGCTGCGAACGACACTAGACGAGGCAACCGATAAATGGGGTGTAAAAGTGGTTCGGGTAGAGGTTCAGAAGATCGATCCACCAGGAGACATCGCAGACGCAATGAGCAAGCAGATGAAGGCAGAAAGGGAGAAGAGAGCCACTATTTTGAGCGCAGAGGCATATCGGGAGAAGCAGATACTTGAGGCAGAAGGTAACTACTCAGGTATGTTGATTGGTTGCCCGATTGCGATTCTGTACTTTCTGGCAAGAAAAATAACCGCGGAGGGCGCAGAGGAACGCTAGAAGCATTTAACCGTTTATTTCCCCTCTGCGTCTCTCTGCGTACTCTGCGGTTAAATTCCCGGTTTGGTTACAGTATCCCCTATTTCCCAGGTAATCCCTGTCTAGTGAAGTCCCCTGAATAGTGGTTTTAGGTACCTGAGTAGTTACGGCAGAAGGTGATAAGCAAAATGCGATACTGACGGCAGAAGGCGACCGGGAGTCCGCAATACTTCGAGCAGAAGGTGAAGCAAAGGCTATTGAAAAAGTCTCGAGAGCGGCATAGGAGTTCTTCATAGGAAATGCTCAGACTTTAAAACAGCTCGAAGTAACACAGGCGCCTTTGCAGGACAACACGAAAATCGTTGTGTCTGATCAGTCAAAACTGGTTAACATACTCGATATGTTAAATGAGAATTGTAAGAAGAGGGTTGTTCCAATCAAGGTTTAGAAGTATCCACTTCAAATTAAGTGGTAGCCGAGGCACTATCTAAAAAATCGTGATTTATGATGTGTATCATATATCCGGATTTCATAAATTTACGCGGATGTTTCCTTGAATCAGTGTAATCCGTGTTAATCTGTGGATGACAAAAGCTTTTAGCCACAGATTAACACTGATACGCACAGATTGAGGTTTTTATGCATATCTTTCAGAAAGACTGAAGATGAGTTTTACCACAATTCTCGATGTTCTTGTGAATTCTCACGGGTTCGGAGATGCGGTCATCGGCAAAAGACATAAAACGTGCGAGATCGAATTTCTCTGAAATGTTTCTCAAATTCAAAAGCGAAGTCGAGTCCGTTCTAAAAAAGGCACTCGACACGTCCGGTTACCAGATCGACGACCTCCACATCGAGGAATCAGCACACGCCGATCTTGCATCGTCGCTTTCGTTCAGATTGGCATCAGAATACCGGCAAAGTCCGGCAGCCATCGCGGAGACTACCCTGGATGCGATCACGATCCCGAAAGACTCATTGATCGGAGACGTGCAGGCAGTGGGTGCGTATATCAATTTCTTTGCCAGTAGAAAGTTCATAGACGATACGGTACACGAGATCTTTCTGACGAAAGAACGCTACGGCACCGGACACGGGAAAGGGAAGGTGATCATCGAACACACCTCCGCAAACCCAAACGGTCCGTTGCATGTCGGGCATATCAGGAATTCGGTCATTGGCGACACGCTCGCAAGGATTTTAAAGACTGCCGGATACGATGTGGAGATCCAGTACTATGTCAATGACATGGGCAGGCAGGTTGCAATCGTTGCGTGGGCGATGGACCGTTTTGAATTTGACGCTCAAAAGAAGGCGGATCATGCCATTGCGGATGTGTACATCCGTGCAAACCGTGAACTTGTGGAGGATCCTGATCTGGTCTGCCAGATCGATGAACTGATGCAGGGAATCGAACATGGCGACGTAGATCTGATCGAGCGGTTCGGCAGTGCCACAGACCTTACAGTCTCAGGGATCACGTCCACGCTTGAGCGGATGAACGTCCATCATGACCGGTTTGTGCACGAGTCCAGGTTTGTGAAAGGCGGCGAGGTATCCGACCTTGTAGGGGAGCTTAAAGGTTTGGGACTTACCGAAATTGACGATGGCGCTCTCGTGGTCCCGATGCCGACATTTGACAAGGATCTTGTGATCCTGCGAAGCGATCAGACCTCAGTCTATGTGACCAGGGATCTTGCATATCACCGGTGGAAGGCGGAACAGTGCGACCGCATGATCGATGTTCTTGGCGCTGATCATAAACTCATCTCCAGCCAGTTGTGCTACGTTCTAAGCGCATGTGGGGTAAAAGAGCCGGAGATCGTGATCTTCGAGTTCGTATCCCTTCCCGAGGGGTCGATGAGCACCCGTGCAGGCAAATTCATCTCCGCTGACGAACTGCTTGACGAGGTCGAGAAGCAGGCGCTAACAGAGGTCACGAAGCGCAGACCCGATGCAGAGGAGGGTTTCAGAAACCATGTCGCAAAAGAGGTCGGCATCGGCGCTGTCAGGTACGACATCGTGAAAGTCACGCCTGAGAAGGCGACGACCTTCGACTGGGAGAGTGCGCTTGACTTCGACAAACTCGGAGCGCCGTTTATACAGTACTCCCATGCAAGGGCGTGCAGTATCCTTGAGAAGGTACCGCACATCCCTGAATCGATCGATCCCGCTCCGCTTCTGAGAGGCGCCGAGATCTCGTTTGTGAAAGAGCTTGCCAGATTCTCTTACGTGATCGATCTTGCGTCCCGGGAGTTAAAACCGCACATCGTGGCGATCTATGCACGGGAACTTGCTGAGTCGTTTAACCAGTTCTACAGGCTGTCACCGGTCTTGAGCGCACCCGATGATGTGCGTGATGCCCGCATCGGGCTTGTCGAGTGCGCACGGATCGTGCTTGCAAGTACGCTTGGTGTGCTCGGGATCGCCGCTCCGGAATCTATGTGATCCCTGGCGCGATTGGGGGCTGTCCCGGAGTTGTGATGGGTTGATCCGTAATGGTGGATCCAGTCAAATATGTGGTAGTGTCACCTGGTTGCCTGGCTACTATTCAGGGTTTTCACCGCAGAGAGCGCTGAGAACGCGGAGTTTTTCCTTATATCACCCTCTGCGTGCTGCAAACAGCAAGGCTTCTGCATTCCGCGGTTAAATTCCATGCTTAGATCTCCTTGATTTTAACCATACAGTATTGAGCACGTATATATAATCATCCTCTTCATCGGCGAAACGTTTATATAAGATTAGATAATCTTCATAGTAAACCCAAGTGTGTATGTGTTAAAACAGATGTTTTAGTTATGGAGGTACCTGAAGATGCTCTCAACTGCGATCAGCACACACGAAGACGCTATACGCACCATACACACAGCGCGCAAAACAATCAGACTGTATGGGGACATCTCTTCGCACAAACCCGAGCGTTCGCAGAATGTCCAGGTACCGTGTCATTGAGTTCCGGTCAAGTCCTGTGTAGTTCATTATGCCGGAGAATTTTGTGTTACCGAAACTGATGGCTCGTAGTATCGAAAAATATGTTTTCGGCTCTCTGAGTTCTTCCCTTAGCAGAAACTCGCCTTCTTCATTAAGTATTTCCCCCTTCTCAAGAATCTTTTCGAGAAATGTTTCCGAAGCAATCCCGCGAATCTTCAAATCTGTTAATATAGAAGGGGGCGCCACCGACAGCCGAGTATGCGTTTACAAGTTCCTCACAGGAATATTCTGGCAGAAACTCTGCTATCTGTCTGAATCTCATCGGTTCAAGTTTCCACTGCCCGGTTCTACGCCCGTACAGCGGACTTTTATGTCCGAGAACTTTGGTTTCCATCATACCAACGCTTGAGCCACCTAAGATCAGGAATAGGTTGGATTTGGATATATACAGGTCGATTATTCGCTGAAACGTTCCTGTCACTCCCTTATCCGATTCGATCAGATATGAAAACTCATCGATCGCGATTACCGTCCTGTCCTCTGATTCGGTCAGGTGTTTGAATATAACCTCCCAATCCGTCTTCTGGTCTGGTATCCTGTCGTCATCCAGTTCTCGCGCTGCTGACGCCATAAAGTCGCTTATCCGGAGTTGGGGCACCGTCCTTGATGCAAGATGGTACACAGATCTCTTGTTTCTGATAAACTCCTGTATCAGGCTGCTTTTTCCGACTCAACGCCCGCCGTACAGGACGATCACCTGTGTGGATGCTTCCTCATACCTTCTATTAAGGAAACCGAGATCTTTTTCACGGTTAATATATTTAGTAATCACGATTATAGTAATGCAGATTACTACTAGTAACTGTTGTGATCGCTCAGAGTCTCTTCGATTCTGCGAAAGCTATATATGGGGTGGAGGGGGTCATTACGATAAATCAAGTTTGTATGCAACAAGACAAAAAAATATGAAAACTATGACACGTCTGCCACATCCACGACCAATACATACAGAAGAGCAACCACATGCAAAACCATACCGGCTCCCTCTGCTTATGGCGAGATCGCATAAGCTCTGCGGGACAAAACCGCGATTGCCAGCCAGGAGGATCTATGAGCTGGCAGGCGGGAGAGGATCTATGAGCCTTCGCAGTAGGTGTGTATGTCTTGTC
>JAYEGI010000142.1:0-13084 GCA_034659035.1 Methanobacteriota archaeon | reverse complement strand
TTCCGTAGAGGATGTGCTTCTGAAGAGCCGGATGAGGGAAATCTTCAAGTCCGGTTCTGTGAGGGGGTGCATAGCAGCCTCGGGGCTATTACCCCGGAAAGAGGTGGCTATGTGCCCTACTTGACAGTAGTTAACCGCTTATTTCCCCTCCGAGTCCCTCTTCACACTCTGCGGTTAAATTCCCGGTTTGGTTACAGTACCCATCCCGTCCCGAGTAGTTCCTGCATAGTGAAGTCCCCCGATAGTGGTTTTATGACCTGAGTAGTTACCTTATTTTTTAATAACGTTGTTACCCATCTACTCGCCTGTTTGATTGTTATTAATTGACTCATAACTTTAACACTCCCTTTTCTGTATAGAGCTCTATGCAATACTATGTTTATTTTAATACTATTTGCAAGCTATGAGGGTTGCATATAACAATGCCATCTGGTCGGTTAAAAACGAAACTGTGCATCGATACTGGTGGAGTTCCTTGTGGTTTATGTAACACACGTCAGAACACACCCCATATAAGAGCTCCAAAAGAGCAGGGCGAAAGTGAACCTTCCCCCAAAACCCCCTTCAGCAGGCGAAGACCCCTCCGTCTCTCGCCCGCCAGAATCACCCTCTGCCTTTCAGTGATTCTTCGCTTGCGTTAGGTCTCTATAATCAGCGCCCGCTTCAGCAGATACCAGATCCTCCGCGTATCCAAGTTCTCTTTGTTCCGGATGAGCCGGATGAGCCGCTTCTTCGTGACACCATCGAGACTGGAATCAGCCATGATCTCCTTGATTACATCGTTCTGCGCAGCTTCCTCTTCTTTGGACGACTTAACTACCAGCTCCGATTCAGGTTTTCGCATGTGGCATCGCGGGGTGATTCCGAGGTTCGGATGCGGCGGCGGGGTGGTTTGCTGGGATTGGGCGGGCGGGGGTCTGGCGGTGTACTGGTCTGATTGCGGCAGGGGGTGGGGCGTGGGGATGTGAAAGGGATGACGCCCCGTCCGCGTCACCTTGTAATGAATTGCAAGGCATCTGTTGAGGTCGTTCAGATTTAGAGCAAAAACAAAATTATCATAATTGAAACATTCTACCTCTATTGTAACTACTCCCAAAACTTCCACCAATGCTTTGATACTTTTTGCTCTGGTGCTTTTGATGTGGCTGTAATAATTTATTTATACTCATACGTTTCCCCGGTATTTAACGTAACAATCTTTACATCGGGTGCGTGTCTGTGCGCTTCGGTTACAAATTCATTTGTTGTCTGTACGAGTATCGGAAATGTGCCATAATGCATCGGGATTGCTATCTTTGGCTTTATCAGTCTGAGCGAATACGCTGCTTGGATCGGGTCCATCGTAAATACGCTTCCGATTGGTAAAAGTGCTACATCGATGCCATATATTTCTCCAAGCAGTTTCATGCTCTGGAAGATTCCAGTATCTCCTGCGTGATATATTGTCACTCCATCTTTTGTTCTTATTATGTAACCAGTCGGATTACCGGTTTCTGAGCTATGAAACGCCTGTGTCATCGTAATCGTAACATTTTCTATTTCTATACTACCGCCGATGTTCATGCCCGTCTCATAGATTACTTGGGCTTTTGACAGATTATTTCCAGAAATAAGATGCTGTGCTGTCTCAGGCTGACACACAACAGTTGCTCCTGTTGTATTTGCAAGCTCAACTACATCACTAACATGGTCAAAGTGATCGTGCGTAACCAAGATAATATCAGCTTCTGTTATGTCCGATAAATTTATTGGGCATTTAGGATTACCTGTAATCCAGGGATCAATTAACACTGTTTTCCCATCAGACGTTGTAATCTTGAACGATGCATGACCTAACCATTGAATAGATGCTGTTGCTTCATCACGTTGTGCACAGGAAGTCGGAGAAAATCCAATGAATAACGATACAACTATACTATACATCAAAGCCAAATTCACAACTACTTTTACCGTTGTTTCAACTCCTTTTATTTGGTATTTATTATGCCTTTCTCGGCGCTCCTACTATAAGTCACTAAACCCATAACTTAAGTCCAATGCCTGCACATAGCGTTTTCGCATTCGGCTTCTCCTGATTTTGTATGTATCTCCCCACAGCACCCCATCCCTGGAAACGGGATGGTGCCCAGAGACTTATATTACACCATTCCTTGAGATGTGGAAACGCTTTGCACAATTCTCTGCTCCTCCTCCCTTTTATTCCCTTGGCTATGTAGCTCACAGAGTACTTCGGAGGGCATTTCACAAAAAGGTGAACATGATCCACATTCACTACCATGTCAATGATCTCGATGTTGAGATCCTTGTAGGTCTTCTGGATAATACCATCCAGCGCAAGTGCGGCAACACCTGCCAGAATTTCCCGCGGTTGTTTCGGCGAGAAGACCAGATGGTCCGCCAGAAGTGAAACCGTATGTCGATCGTGATGGAATCCTCTACTCTCCATGCAACTATATTAAAACTCATCCCATATAAAACCTCCTAAAGAGCGGACTTTGGGACAAAATTCACGTAAATCCCCTCCAGTGGCACCACGTCACCTACGACCTCCAGATACCCCACTCTTCAGATATTGTGTCCCACAAGCTTCGAGCCGCGTCTCAGTCTCCTTCCGCGAATCAAGTTTCTTCCGCAGTGGTGCGCCAAACCGACACTTCACCATCGAATTAACCGTTTCCGAGATCGAACGCATATGATAATTTTCTAACCACTCATGAGGGTCTTCCCAGAGTGAATAAAGCATATCATACCACCCAAGAGCCTTTTTGCTCTTAAAAGTCACATTGCTACGCGGTAGGAAGTATGGCGTGGCGTTATTTTCCGAAACCAGATTAGTGATCCATCGACACCCGTAAATACCATCTCCAAGAACGCTATCCGGATTGGGATGGCAATTGAGCGTCTGATAAAAAGCCTCCGGAAACATCGTAGTTTCTCCGACTAAGTGATTTGGGCTTATGAATAGGCCTGAAATTAGCTTATGTCGAACCCCTATGCCCATGACTGTATATGAGAACCCTTTCTTCGTGCCAGTCGAGTTTGATTCAGGGAAACTGTCATATGCTGGATCCTTCTCTACAGAGATTGCAGACTTTGCTTTCTTATTTCTCTTCTTAGAATTCTGTTTTTGTCGTTTATCTGCATAGTTCTCCTTGTTCGATGCACTAAATCCCGTACCATCGAACGAAAAAGTCTCCTCTTTACCCTCTACGCTTTCATTGGTTATCACTACGATTTCATCCAGAATCTCGTTCACTCGGTCTCGATCATATCCGCGTTCGATTGTTTTATAAGAAAAACTGCTGCTTATGCCCAATTCCTCCTGGAATAGAAGCAAGAACCTTTCAGCCAACCTATTTGACGATTCCAGATACGTTTGCAACAGTAGAGTTTTTGCAATGTCAGCAGGATCAGTTGGCGGTCTACCAGGTCCCCGTTTTGTGGGAGGCGTTCGTTCTTTTATTCGTTTATCGGCAAGATTTACAAGATACCGTATGTTATTTAGATAATTTATCATCTCATAGATCTGCGCTTGATCATATTGTGCCCAGTCGGTTAAAACCCGGATCTTTGCTATCGTATTCGAATGTTCCATCCCGGACACTCTTGATGATTTTTTTAAGTTCTTCTCCGCGCTGTTCAGGGGGCATAAGATGGAATTAACCAACAAGTATATAAGCATAGTGGTACATACGTCCATATAATGTGTAGCTTATGCGATGTTTCCACGACGATCGTATGTAGAAATACGATCGTGTCAAGTGTATTGATCAGAGCATTCTATGGTGGCACGTGGTCGAACTTGCAGAGGTGGGTTGTGAAATGATGGGGCAGTTGGTTGGATAATAATGTCCCAAAGCCCCATTTTCCGAAACTATTAGGTAGCATAACGACAGATACCCCATCAATGACAACCGTATTTCGGATATCTGGGGAGATATTGGAATATATAAAAACATGTGGATGGATCACGGTCGAAGAGCTCATCAAACAGATGGACATTGTACATGAGAAGTTAATTAAAATTCTTGATTTCCTCTCCGAATTCGGGTTTATAGAGTTTGATTCCAACAATGCGCGGATCAGAATCACCGATCTCGGAGAGAGATTTCTCGAACTGCCAGATATCTAAATCTGCAATTCCCTTGCCTTCTCTGCAAATGTCACCCCTTCCTCAGTTATCTCATAACTGCTACCGTCTATCCTAACGAGTCTCTTTTCCAGCAGCAAATCGAGATATTTCGTCGCAAGATTGAAATTCAGGTTTGCTTTGTACACAATCTTCGTTTTGGTTGCGCCACCTGACACCACATCAAGAATTGCAATAACGATATCGAATCTGCTTCTTCGTTTCACGATGCACACCTTCTATAGGATACTACAAACTCGAGGCTTCCGGTGGCGTTAGGTATGCCCTCTGACTATTAATATCTATCGCACCCCTCATGTGGATTTCTGATCGTTTCCATCCCCGGCGCACCGCACGCATCCGGTCGCCTGATCGAAATGCCCCCTCATGATCTTGACCGCACCGGCAATCTTCTTCGCATCCGCATCCACGCCCCGCTCAGGCATAACCTCGCGGAGCGCAAGCATTGCTGCCTCCCTGCATACGGCTTCGATCTCCGCACCCGAGTACCCATCGGTTGCTTCTGCAAGCCACTGTACCGAGACCTCATCAGATACCGGTTTGCCCTTGAGGTGGATCTCAAAGATCTTCGATCTTGCATCCTTGTCAGGAAGCGGTATGTGGATGAGGCGGTCAATCCGCCCTGGTCGCAGGAGCGCTGGGTCGACCATGTCTATGCGGTTGGTTGCAGCGATTATGACTACATCCCGCAGCTCCTCAAGTCCATCAAGCTCTGTCAGAATCTGGGAGACCACGCGCTCGGTAACGAATGTGTCTGATCCATCACCCCGTACAGGCGCAATCGAATCAATCTCATCAAAGAAGACGATCGTGGGCGATGCCTGTCGTGCCTTCCGAAACACCTCTCGAATCGCCTTTTCCGACTCGCCGACATACTTGCTCAACAGTTCAGGTCCCTTGATGCTGATGAAATTCGCAGAACTCTCGGTAGCGACCGCTTTTGCAAGCAGGGTCTTTCCGGTGCCAGAGGGGCCGAACAGCAGCACCCCGGTTGGCGGGTCTGTGTTAATCTCCTCAAAGATTTCAGGGTAGCGAAGTGGCCACTCCACGATCTCGATCAAGTCCTGCTTCTCGGAATCGAGCCCTCCTATATCATCCCACCCGACCCGCGGTATCTCGATGAAGACTTCACGCATTGCAGAAGGCTCTATATTTTTCATAGCCTCGTAAAAATCCTTCTTTGTTACGATCAGTTGCTCGATCAGCTCTGATGGAATCTCCTCTTCGAAATCGATGTCCGCCATCATCATGCGCATCGCATGCATTGCAGCCTCCTTACAGAGCGATGTGATATCAGCCCCCACAAAGCCGTGCGCGATCTCAGCAAGACTGTGAAGACCTTTCTCCTGCATCTCTGCATCAAGCGGCATCCCCCTCGTGTGGATCTCTAATATATCAGACCGATCGTTGCGGTCAGGAACCCCGATCTCGATCTCGCGATCGAATCTGCCGCCCCTGCGCATCGCGGGATCGATGTCGTTTGGGCGGTTGGTTGCAGCGATCACGACGACCTCGCCCCTCGACTGGAGCCCATCCATCAGCGAGAGCAACTGCGCCACAATTCTGCGTTCACTATCTCCCACTACCTCGGCGCGTTTTGGCGCAATCGAGTCGATCTCATCGATGAAAATAACGCTTGGCGCATTTTTTTCCGCATCATTAAAAATATCTCGCAGATGTTTCTCGCTTTCGCCATAAAACTTGCTCACAATCTCAGGACCGCTTATCGATGTGAAATTAGAGGATGTTTCGTTTGCAACCGCCTTTGCAATCATCGTCTTCCCGGTTCCAGGCGGTCCGTGCAGCAATACGCCTCGTGGCGGAGAGATGCCCAGTTTCCGGAAGAGTTCGGGATGGCGGAGCGGGAGTTCAATCATCTCGCGGATGAGTTTGATTTCGCGCCCCAGACCGCCGATGTCCTCATAAGTGATCTGTGTGATATGCGCATCGTCCGCGACCGGGCGATCCTTTAGCACTATCTGGGTGTCTCTTGTTATGATGACCGGCCCCGCTGGTTGGGTTGCAGTGACTACGAAGACGACCGGCGCGTCCACGGTCTCGACCCGAAGGTGCTGCTCTTTCACAACCGGTCTGCCCTTAAGATATCGCGCCAGGTACTGCGCTCCGCCAGAGAAACGTGTGTGCTGTGTCGGCGCGAGCGTGATTCGGACAGCGTCCGCTGGTGTTGCCTTGCATACTGTAACCCGGTCATCGATCCCGGTATCCGCATCGGTTCTGCAATCCCCGTCAATCCGTATCAGGTCAAGCCCGGAATCGCCATGATAGCCGCTGCGCACAATAGCGTACGCGGTCTTCCCGCCAGTTATCTCGACTATGTCCCCGTCATCCATGTACTTACCGAGTTGATCCATGAACTCCTGGTCGATGCGCGCGATGCCTTTGCCGACATCCCTACGATATGCCTCTGCCACCCGCAACGTGAGTTTCTGTGCGCTGGCGTTCATGAGCCACAGATTATGTCCTGCTTATTTGTATTACTTTCGGCAGTACCCCAAAAACGAATCGCGCAATGAAAAACATCGTGGCCCCTATCCAAACTCTCTAACTGAATTCCTTCTTCGTCTTTCCACATTTTACGCACTTGTGCACCGTGTACTTCTTGTGCGTTCTTAGCAATTCAAACTTATGGTCGCACTCCGATTCCGGTGTTTCTTCTTCCGATGTAGGGGACTCAATCAACCCCCTGATCTTTGAGACAACCTCCTGCATATCATAAAACTCATCCAGCAGCCGATATGAATCGCACAACAGCAGAAACCGTTGGGTATCAATGACCGGGATCAATGTACCAATAGCAGCGGAATCAAGAACCAGTTCCACTTCGAATTCATGACCCTTGTAGGCCGCAGCGACGTAATCCCCCTGCCTGATCAGCCCAACGACATCTTTAGCAACGATCGGATCTAATCGGTCGGCGGCACGGTCAAAGAGACGCACCCCTCCTGAAAAACAGTCACCCTCACCTTTAAGGAACTCTTTTAACCCGATCAGGTCATCAACGGAACAAAACGTAAAATTAAACTCTATAAGATCGTTTTCGATACTGATAAAACCGGAGTCTTGATGATAATCAGTCATAACCCTGAACCTGTCAACCAACTCATCCCCATTCAAGCGGTATTTGAGATCAATATCCACAGACGGAAGATCAAATATGTTGCACCCATCCAGAGAACATATCCCGCAATCAAACGCGTCATTCGGTCTGCATTCAAAGCAAAAGTTACCGCGGGGCTCATAATTGCCTGAAACCAGACATACACCCCCGTCACGGTCATAATTCTTGCAGATGCGGCAGCATCCATAGATTTCCCAATCCTCTGATCTGATTACCTGATAAACCCCCAGGCGCATGATACTATCCTCGGCTTCGACAGATATGTTGGTGGGCGTCCCCGAAACATCTCTGTATTTCTCTGCGATGGCTTTCAGACGGGGTATAATCTCAGGGTTGTGTTGATCGTAGAAACATGTACACAGATATGATAAATTACGCAGATGATCATCATCGCCCTCGAACCTATCGAGAAGTTTTACCATAAAACTGAACGACCGCGGGTCCCGTATCTCTGACAGCGTGCCGAGCGTATAGATTATATCAATTTTATGCCCATATTCACCGATTTCCGGGTTATCTATCCGGTAACCGATCCTATCTATCAGCGGTTGGACTGCAGGAGCGCCGATCTTCACAAGCGCAGCCAATGTGATCCCGCACAGATAGTCCGCATCGGTCTCGATCGCATCGATCAGTGCAGGAATTGCGGCGGGGCTGCCAATCTCGCCAAGCACATCCGCTGCGATGATGCAGCCATAAGAGTCCGGATTATATAAATAATCGGTCAGAGGCTCGACAACCACCTCACCAAGTTCGGTCAGTCTTTTTTTGATAGAAGTAAGCTCTTCTGACAGTTTTTCATCCGATTCCGGATGGAAGTACTCTTCCAATTTCTCCTGCCGGCAATCGATCGTGTCACATAGGTCATCCAGCGCACACAGTGCTTCATCCATCGTTTCATCCATCGTTTCATCCACCATTTCTGAGTGTGGGGCCGATGCTAATATATCTTGTGGATTCGGGATCAACCCTGGATCCGCGCTTGGTTGTATGCGAGATTGTTCTTGTTTATGGGAACAGGGTCGTTTGTGGCTGCTCAGTCTGAATCGGGAGACTTTTTAATCTGTTCTGGTCGGTTGAAAACATGACGCCAACCTGACAAATACAAATATGATTCGATGGGTGTAATCAGTGAAATCGGTATTAATCTGTGTCTAAAACAGTATCAGCCACAGATTAACGCAGATGGGCGCAGATTAGTGCTGTAAACTACTTTTCAGATCGATAGTGTGTCATTGTGGCAGTTGTGGTTGCGTAAGACAATCCGACGTTCCCAGAAAATAATAAAAAGACTCTGAATCGGCACCCAACGGATTAATCTTTTACTGGGGACTATGTGAAAATGAGTGGTTGATGTTGGTTTTGAGCAGACCTTTGAAAGAGAAGTAGGTGATATCAGTCAGCCATGGTATCAGACTTCACAGACTCACCCGGACACCAGAAAGCCATATCTGTGGCAGTCCTCCCTACAAATAGCAGGGTCTTCTTCCGCATATTTATAAACTTGAGAGACAATCCAGTGCATAGGGCACAAACATGCAGTTGTTATTAATTCATTCAGATTATATCGAATACGAGACAAAGAAGCGCACTCCAGTCGCAGAAGAGATCGACCTCGCCACGAAGAGTAGTCGCATGGAAGAGGGATTGACCGCTTTTGTCGCTGTCGAGAGTTACGACGAGGCAGATCCGATCGCCACAGCAGAGAATGCGGTAGACGAGATCAGGAAGCTGGCAGAACAAGTAAAAACAGAACGGATAATGCTTTATCCTTATGCACATCTCAGTTCCGAACTGGCAAAACCCGTCGTTGCGGTCGATGTCCTGAAAAGACTCGAAGAAACCCTGTCTCGCGATTACGAAGTGAAGAGAGCTCCATTTGGCTGGTACAAGGCATTCAAGATCAGTTGCAAGGGGCACCCGCTCTCTGAGCTTTCGAGAACGATAAGGGTCGGGACGGAAGGGAAGGAAGAGAAGCAAGAGAAAAAGGGGCAAGAAGGAAGAGAAGCAAGAGAAGAGATCGTATCAGAGGCTCTGAAGTCAGAGGAGAAAGCAGTCTCGCACTGGCACGTTCTCACGCTTGACGGGGAACTACTACCCCTCGAGGACTTCGATTTCAAAGAGCATCCTAACCTGTTGAGTTTTGCTGAATATGAGACCGCGAAGAGCCGGGCTGTCGATAAGATCCCCCCCCATGTCGAACTGATGAGGCGGCTCGAACTTGCCGACTACGAGCCCGGCTCAGACTCGGGAAATATGCGGTTCTATCCGAAAGGAACTCTTCTGAAACGACTTCTTGAGGCGCACGTTCTCGACACCGTTGGCGAGATGAATGCAGTCGAGGTCGAGACCCCGGTCATGTATGATGTAAACCATCCGACACTGAAGAAGTATCTCGATCGCTTTCCAGCGAGGCAGTACTCGATAGAATCCGACAAGAGATCGTTCTTCCTCCGGTTTGCTGCGTGCTTCGGGCAGTTTTTGATGAACCACGACATGACCATCTCGCACAGGAATCTCCCCTTAAAGATGGTCGAGATGACCAGGTATAGCTTCAGGAGAGAGCAGCACGGCGAACTGGTGGGACTGCGGCGGCTGCGCGCATTTACGATGCCAGACATGCACACACTCTGCGCTGATATGGATCACGCAATCGACGAATTCAAGGAGCAGTATACGATGTGCATGAAGATGCTTGCAGATATCGGACTTCGGGATGATTACGAGGTTGCTATCCGGTTTACACGTGATTTTTACACTGAGAACCAGGATTTCATCAAAGAACTTGTCGGAATAGTCGGCAAGCCGGCATTGATCGAACTCTGGGACTCCCGTTTCTTTTATTTCGTGATTAAGTTCGAATTCAATTATGTCGATGCGCTTAAGAAAGCGAGCGCGCTTTCGACTGTCCAGATCGATGTGGAGAATGCGGAACGCTACGATATCAACTATATCGACAAAAATGGGGACGAACAGCGCCCGACAATCCTTCACTGCTCCCCGAGTGGTGCAATCGAACGGTGTATCTACGCACTGCTCGAAAAGGCGCACCTCACCTCAAAGGCAGGTGGCGTGCCGTCGCTCCCGACATGGCTTTCGCCGACACAGGTTCGTATGATACCGGTTGCAGAGCGCCACATTGGATACACAGAGGAGATCGCCGCCGCGATGAGTGATGTCAGGACCGATATCGATGACCGTGATGAGACGGTCGGAAAGCGGGTTCGCGCCGCTGGCAGGGAATGGATCCCCTATGTTGTAGTAATCGGGGACAAGGAACTCGAAAGCGGTGTGCTCAGCGTAACGATCCGCTCTGAATCCCAAAAAGTGGAAGAGACTGCTCAGGAACTGCGCGACAGGGTGCTTGCTGAGACCTCAGGGATGCCGTACCGCCAGATCAATCTGCCGGTGCTGCTTTCGAAGCGACCGATCTTCTTTGGCTGATAACAGCACACATCAAACATTACACATCACCATAGCACGCAGGCGATAAATCATGCTCAAGAAACACCACACGCAACTGACCGATTCCGAACTTAAAAGCCTCCTTGACCGGGAGACCGGGATTGCAAAGGTAAAACCGGCAGTTTCAGCGATTTTAGAGGACGTAAAGACCAGAGGAGATGCTGCGTTAATCGAGTACACACAGCGGTTTGATAATGTTAGTCTCTCTGCAATCGAGGTCGAAGGGGACGTTATATCAGAGGCATTCGATGAGATCGATTCCACAATCTTATGGCATCTCGAGACCGCGGCTGATAACATCAGGAGGTCTCACGAAGCCCAGCTCGAACCAGATCTCTGGTTAAGCGAGATTACGCCTGGAATCAGTCTCGGGCAGAAGACCTCCCCTCTTGACTGCATCGGCGCTTATGTGCCTGGAGGGAAGGCGACATATCCATCGACTGCGCTGATGACGATCATACCCGCAAAGGTCGCATCCGTCCCGGAGGCGGTTATATGCACCCCACCGATGCCGGGTGGTGATGGTAGCGTGAACCCGCTGACACTCGCTGCCGCAGCGATTGCGGGCGCGGACAGGGTCTTTGCAGTCGGTGGCGCACAGGCGATTGCTGCTATGGCTTACGGCACAGAGACCGTGCCTGCTGTCGACCGGATCGTTGGACCCGGGAATGTCTACGTGACCGCTGCAAAGATGCTGGTTCCAACCCGGATCGATTTTCCCGCGGGACCCTCAGAGGTTCTGATCATCGCAGACGAGAGCGCAAATCCAGATTTCATCGCAGCGGATATGGTGGCGCAGGCAGAGCACGATTCCAATGCGGTATCGATCCTCGCAACGACGTCAGAGGCGGTTGCCGACGGGGCGTTCGAGCTGGTCAGATCACGGAGCGCAGATGCGGTTCGGTCAGAGATCATCGAAAAGTCTCTCGAACACGGCGCAATCCTCATCTTCGATTCGATCGATGAGTGCACCCGGTTTTCAAACACGTTTGCGCCGGAACACCTTGAGATTATGGTCAAGAATCCGCTTGATGTGCTAAACAGCGTTTACAATGCCGGTTCGATCTTTGTCGGCGATTATGCGCCGGTCCCGGCTGGTGATTACGCATCAGGTACGAACCATGTGCTGCCGACAGCAGGGCACGCTTGGACGTACTCGGGTCTGAACGTTTCTTATTTCACAAAAAAATCAAGCATCCAGATCATCAGCAAGGATGGGCTATCGCAGATTCGGGATACGGTTGTTGCAATAGCTGATGAAGAGGGGCTTAAGGCCCATGCGGACGCTGTTAAGGCGCGGTTTTCAGATGAGTGAGATCGATTACTATGTCCTCATATTTTATCATAGAGTGCGCTTGAGTTTTGGAATGTGCTATCTGACATTCCGCAGGTCGTTATCAATTTTTCACAATTTCTACTGATAGCGGTTTTGAATATACAAAAAATATTATTTTTATACTGTAGTGGCACAACATATCCGATTTTAACATGAGCTGCATCACATCTCGCATTCAGCGCGTCGTTTTTCAAAAATGTGACTTTTAATATTTTATGGCTGCAACACTTCCATTCAATGAGATCATCTGCAGATTTACGCGGATACCCGGGTGAACAAATCTGTGTCTGATCCGCGTTAATCAGCGGTTCATTATATTTTTAACCAACCAGAATAAATTAACAAGTATATCAAGCATAATACTTTTCACATTCTTCCCCCATCATGCTCAAAATATCCCATAACTCCTCAGTCATGTTCGCCACCCTCCTTTCAGAAGCCTCACCAAATCGAATCGTTGCTTCTGTGATCCCTCTGAACAGGAAAAACACCCACCGCATCGTAGGATTCTGCACAGGTTTATTCACCTGATTTCTAACAAATTTTCCAGTCTCTTTCAGCCTATGCCTAATCGTCCGCTGAGCAATTGAATAAATGAACAGACACAGTACCATAATCATTGCCAATGCTTCGATTCTACTTTCCTTTCAGATACACCTCTGAAACATGAAAACTCTTATCTTTCAAAAACCAAAACCCACGCTCGACCGTACTCTGACTCTTGTAATATGACAGGATTTCATCAGCCGTAAGACTTGTATCATTGGTTGCCAGAATAAGTCGCCCCAGTTTTTCACGTTTTCGTGCAATTGCCTGTTCACCCGCCACGATCTCAGCTTTCACAGAATAATATGCCTCAACCTTCTCTCCCATGGCGTCAAGAATGGCTTGGATTTTTTTCCGGCATCAACAGACTGCTTCCACAGTCACCTCTGCACCCAAAATAGATTGAAGAGCGCAAACCAATTCACCGGGCGATTTGCTCGATTCCAAA
>JAYEGI010000141.1:0-13102 GCA_034659035.1 Methanobacteriota archaeon | reverse complement strand
ATGTTCGGCGGTTGGATTTGCTTCTGTATTATGGCCATCCATGTTATCACCCTCAGATCTCCATAATTGTGCTTATTGTATATAAGAGTGGTGATGGTTTAGTGATACCTTAACCGAACACCGATGGGGGATACTGTAACCAAACCGGGAATTTAACCGCAGAGAGACGCAGAGAGACGCAGAGGGGAAATAAACGGTTAAATGCTTCTAGCGTTCCTCTGCGTTCCTCTGCGCCCTCCGCGGTTATTTTTCTTTCCAGAAAGTACAGAATCGCAATCGGGCAACCAATCAAAATACCTGAGTAGTTACGTTCTATCATCCTTATTCAAATGGGTTTTGCCTGTTTGTGAATCCCCTCCAGAATTTTCTCTTTTGACATTATCTCACTGGTAAGAGCGAAGTTTAAGAGCGCTCACGCGAATGGCTTCGGTTCTGGTCTTGACTATGCCCGGATACACCAGCTCCTCCGGGATAATTCTCGTGAGTTCCTTTGAAACTTACCGTAACCGTCGTCAACTGTAATCACCTCGTGATGTTAGGGTCGGTACTTTAGACCTCATAACTTCAATACCCACACCACCAAGCACACAGCAAGCACACAGCAAGAACGACTCGCGGGGGCTGCTATAAATTTAAGTATACCGGTAACATTGATTCTCAACATGGTGAAAGATATGACAGTGGAGGACCTAAATCCTATGGAATATATACTGCAGAAGGTGGCTGAGATATCTAACACCAGCTAACACCATATCAACGATAACGAGGAATATTCATGACCACACAATCAGAAAAAATCTATGAACAGGCAAAGAATGTAATTCCCGGCGGAGTCAGTTCCCCGGTACGTGCGATAAAGCCATACCCGTTCTACACAGCATCAGCAGGTGGGTGCACGATCACAGACACCGATGGGAACAAATACATCGATTACTGCATGGGGTACGGTCCGCTGATTCTCGGGCATGCGCATCCGGGGGTCAGGGATGCGGTCACAGACCAGCTAAGTCGCGGCTGGCTCTACGGCACCCCAATCGAGGCGGAGGTGCGGCTTGCAACAAAGATCGCATCCACATATCCGAGTATCGACATGCTGCGGTTCATATCATCTGGAACGGAGGCGACTATGAGCGCGCTTCGTGCCGCACGCGGATACACCAGCAGGAACAAGTTCCTGAAGATCGAAGGCGGGTTTCATGGCGCACACGATGCGGTTCTCGTACAGGCGGGATCGGGAGCTACCACACAGGGAACTCCGGATTCGCTAGGGATACCTCCTGATTTCACGAAACACACGCTACAGGTGCAGTACAACGATATCGAGGCGATGACGGCCCTGATCGAATCGAACCGGGACGATCTGGCAGCCGTGATCATTGAACCGGTGCTCGGAAACATCGGACCGATCCTGCCGGATCCGGACTATCTTACAGACGTGCGCAGGGTCACAGAGGAGAATGACGTACTCCTGATCTTTGATGAGGTCATCACTGGATTCCGGCTTGCACCTGGCGGCGCACAGGAATATTTCGGCGTCGTTCCAGACATGACGACGCTTGGGAAGATCATCGGCGGAGGATTTCCGATCGGCGTTTTCGGCGGCAGAAAGGAGATTATGGAACTGATATCTCCTTCCGGCGGCGTTTATCAGGCAGGAACGTTCAGCGGAAACCCGGTCTCGATAGCATCAGGGCTTGCCGTACTAAATGCACTCGAATCAGAGAATGTACATGCCAGACTGAACGCAGAAGGCGATAAGCTCCGTGCTGCACTTCAGGATCTCGTATCTGACCTCAAACTACCGTACACAGTCTCAGGGATTGCAAGCATGTTTAAGATATTCTTCGGAAGCATGCCGCGCAACTATCGGGATTCCCTCACGTGCGATAAAGAGGGGTATCTGCGTTTCTTCAATCGGATGCTCGGGAAAGGGGTTTTCCTTCCCCCATCGCAGTTTGAAACCAATTTCCTAAGCATTGCGCACACGAAAGAAGATATTGATAAGACGATCGATGCTTACGCGGCGAGTCTGAGATGATCGTCACATTCGTAACCGGAAACAGTCACAAGGTCGAGGAGGCGGTCGCAATCTGTAGCTCGCGTGGAATTGAGATCGTGCAGAACGATTGCGGTTATCCCGAACTGCAGGAGGATGATGTTGCGGCAGTTGCTGCGTACGGGGCAGAGAATGTGGTGAATCGGCTTGGTTCTGCTGTGATCGTTGAGGATACCGGATTCTACATCGATGCGCTGCACGGGTTTCCAGGACCTTATGCCGCGTATGTCCAGGACACCATCGGTAACGCGGGAATCTTATCGCTGATGCAAGACATCGGTAACCGGAAAGCCACGTTCAGATCGGTTATCGGGTACTGCGCACCAGGCCTGGACGCGGTCACATTCGAAGGCGCAGTCACCGGAAGAATCGCGCACCAGCCAGAAGGCGAGGGCGGATTTGGGTACGATCCGATCTTCGAGATCGATGGCGTCACGCTTGCATCGATGGGTGATGCGAAAAATAAGATATCCCACAGGGGGAAATCCTTCGAGAAGTTCGCGGATTGGGTTATTGGGCGCGAGGGACTGTAAAGTTGCGCATCCCTCAGACATGACAACCCCTACACAAGGGGTCTAATTAATAAACGACTCCGGCAAAAAGAGACCTCATGCGAATCGAGATCGACCCGGATATCAGATACCAGCCAGGCACCCAGCGGGTATTCGATTACAAGACCACGCTTTCCAATATCGAAAATATCTTTTCTGACATCGGGGTGACCGAACTTAAGGATATAACACATCTTGATCGTGTCGGGGTTCCTGTGGTTTCCGCGACCAGACCGAGCGCGGGGCTGGGCGCGATATCGGTCTACTCTGGCAAAGGAGCAACCGAGATTCAGGCGAAGATATCCGCTATAATGGAATCCGTTGAGCGATGTTTTGCTGAGATACCGGAAACAAATATCGATTTTAGGGATAAACCGTTTGACACGAACAGAGTTATCAAAACTTATGAAGATCTCAAAGATGTGAACGCGATCGACCCTGAAACGCTGCTTCTCCCGGAACCGATCACTCCGGGGACGAGACTCGAATGGATGAGCGGGTGGGACATTCTGAATGACTGTGAGGTGCTTGTGCCTGCAAATGCCATCTACCACCCCTATATCAGCGGAATGTTCCTGTTCCGCAGCAACACAAGCGGACTCGCATCAGGAAATACGATCGAGGAGGCGATCGTGCACGGGCTGCTTGAGGTGATCGAGCGAGACGCCATAAGCATCGCGGAATATTCCAGAAACGTTGGAACGGAGATCATCTTGCAGAAAGATGACGGCGAGGTGTACGATCTCAAAAGTAAGTTCGAGAGCAACGGTATTCCTGTGAAACTGTGGCTTCTGCCATCGATAACAGGGATTCCGGTCGTGGTTGCCGCGCTCGATGATATTAAAACCAAGGATCCGACTATGCTTGTGATGGGCGCTGGTGCACACCTGAGCGCTGAACACGCAATATTCCGTGCGCTCACTGAAGCTGCGCAGTTCCGGCTGGCGCAGATATCAGGTGTGCGGGAGGATGTGCAAAATAGGAGTGGTTTTGTGGTGGGCGCCGGGTACGACCGGATGAAGCGGATGAATAAATTCTGGTACGAGGACAGCGAGACCACCACACTTCAGGATATTCCTGATCTCTTGTCGGATACGCCTGCAGGGAGCATCCGGACGATCGTAGAGCGGTTACGACTCTGTGGCGTGGTCGAGCATGTGATCATCGTTGATATCTCCCAGCCGTGGATCGATGTGCCTGTGATCAGGGCGATCATCCCGACCTTCGAACTGTACACGGTTGACCGTGAGCGAATTGGGGAGCGTGCGAGAGCGGCGCGAAAAGAGCGCGGACGGGAAGCCATGCGTGCAAGACGGATGCAGAGGGGCATGCGGGGGCGCGTTTAGTTTTAGTTGGGTTTCTGTAGATGCGGCAGTGGTTTCAGGTCTTTTCCGGAGGTGGGGGCTGGTCTTCCGAAGATCGCGATCGCGGAAGGTTACTTCCCAGAGGAAGCAAATGCTTGTGATGCGCCACCCCTCAAACTGATGCAGAGGGTGATTCATGTCGCCACAAACGGTATTTTAAATACGGGGAATGCAATAGAGGAATGTGTGTGATATCTCAGAAAACCATTCAGAAATCTGTAAAACTTCTAAAGAAAGCTGCTGATCCAGTCAAGATCATCCTCTTTGGTTCTTATGCTCGTGGGGACATTACCGAGGATAGTGATCTTGATTTTCTCATCATCGAGAAAGAGATTAAAGCTCGCAGGACGGAGATAGTGCGCCTCAGGGGTGTGTTAAGTCCATTGCGCATACCTGTGATGTGCTGGTACTCAGTGAAAAAGTGGGACCAGTATTAATTTTGGGCACTGGGGGTCCGACCGAAAAATCCAGTAACACTGACATGGATCCGGGATGCCCCATAGTATAGATTCCAAACCATCGCCTACGAAATTATCTGCCAGATAGTGTTCACCATGATTTCCAGATTTTTATCGACCTATGACTGACGATTCTTCTTTATACTCTCCCCAACGATCTTCATGAGGTTTTCGACGTGATTATTGTTGTCAGGGATCTGTATTCCTATTGTTGTCAATTCTGCGAAGAGTGTTACTTTAATTGCGGTCCTGAGAATGAATTTAGCAGTATTACTGCCTTTGTTCCTCGATAACAGCTCATTAGCTATTGACAGCAAATCTTTTTGAGTGGTATCTATTCTCCATTCGAGTCTTGCAGAATTACGATCTGTTCTGTGCTTTTTCACCGAGTTCTTCAACGTAGAAATTATCCCGCTTATCTTTTGGTATATATACTATACGAAAAAGTATATCGCCAACCCCACCCGAAGGGCAGTTTTTACTCGATTTTTTGTGAAAAAATCGTTTTTGATCCTCATTCGCTCCTCTTTTGGATATTGCTCTTTCTACAGGTAGTACATCGATGTTTTGACAAAATGATTCGTACACTGCTGGACTCTGTAGCCATAATCCTCTAAATGTTGTTGTAAGTTATCATCTCCGTCGCAAATAGCGTACATTTCGTCAGAAATGTTGTAATTCCCCCGGATGTAGGATAAAACCTCTGACCAACTCTTGACCGCACCCAGGTATAGTAGAAACTCTTCTCCAGTTTCTAAATCGAGCCCCAACGCGCCTTTGATGCTGGGGCGACCCCCGGATCTTCTTTTTGACTTGGTGTCATCTATGATTATGGCATCAATCGTTTGACCGCCATATTGCGAATAAATCGGATTTCTTACGGGAAATATATCTCTTTCATAAAATACCTTCTTTAACTTAAAAGAACTCACTCTAATCCACTGTAAGATGTTAATCAGAAAAGATGCCTCCGAAAACGGGGATATTGTGCAGAGGTACTTCCATGAGGGATAATGTATGGAATCGAGCATAGTTTTATCTCGATTGTTCAAATAAGGCACTATGAACGTTTTTCCCCGCTTCATCGAGCGTTCTCTTTGCCTGGAAGCCAAATTCAAAAGGGGGTATTTTGATGTGTACTTTTTTGCTTCCTTTCCTTATTGTAGTTTGTTTTGCCAGATCATCCTGCAAACTATCGAGATACTTCCTTGACGCCTGCCCGCAGATGTCCTGGGCAAGAATCTCATGTTCGAGATCCCCTATGCTATTGACTGCGTCATCGTCAATTCAATTTCGAGGGTCAGTTTTCGTCTATGCATATACAATTGAACTGGTGCAGTTTTTATTAATACTTGCTACAAATTACATAAGATTTAATACTGTGCCCGAGTAAAAACTGGTCCCAAAATACTTTCAGCACCTCCTACACCAGCGTTATCTATGTCCACATTACTCCGTAGCCATTCAATCCCCCTCCGAACTTCCGCGGAGGAACAAGTTTCCAAAGCAGAAGTATAACCCACAACAAACCCCCACCCCACACGATCGCGCGAATTACTTCGCGCGATGTGCCGGATGATACTTTGCGATCGTCTCGCTATCAATCCGTGTCAACTGTGCCTCGGGAAGCTCTGCAAGCAGGTCCCACCCGAGTTCGAGCGTAGTATCGATGTCTCTATCCTCATCCCGCCCCTGTCTGACGAACTGATCCTCAAACATGTCAGCAAACTCTAGGAAATTCCGATCACGCTCAGATAACGCCTCTTTTCCAACGATTGCGACAAGACCCCTGAGATCGTTTCCTTCGGCATAAGCCGCATACATCTGGTCGGAAACCGCCTTGTGGTCTTCTCTTGTTTTGCCCTCACCAATCCCGGAGTTCATCAGCCGTGAAAGTGACGGAAGCACATTGATAGGGGGATAGATTCCCTTCCGGTGCAGGTCTCTCGATACGACGATCTGTCCTTCGGTGATGTACCCGCTCAGATCGGGTATCGGGTGAGTTATGTCATCCCCGGGCATCGAGAGGATCGGGAACTGCGTGACAGACCCTTTCCTTCCCTTGATGACGCCTGCCCGCTCGTATATTGTTGAGAAATCGGTATACATATATCCGGGATAGCCCCGTCGCCCGGGAACCTCTTCCCTTGCAGCACCCATCTGCCGGAGGGCTTCTGCGTAGTTTGTAAGGTCGGTGAGCACCACAAGTACGTGCATATCATGTTCGTAAGCAAGATATTCTGCTGCCGTAAGCGCAAGTCTCGGCGTGATCAGCCGCTCGACAGCAGGGTCGTCTGCGAGATTTAAGAAGACCACAGCACGCTCAAGCGCGCCGGTCCGCTCGAAATCCCGCATGAACGTCTGTGCCTCCTCATTCGTGATCCCCATGCCAGCAAATACCACAGCAAACGCCTCCTCTGACCCGGGCACCTTTGCCTGCCTTGCGATCTGAAGAGCGATGTCGTTGTGGGGGAGTCCTGATCCGGAGAAGATCGGTAGTTTCTGCCCTCGCACAAGTGTGTTCATCCCGTCGATCGTGGAGATACCGGTCTGGATGAAATCCTCAGGCGGCTTTCTCGCATAAGGGTTCATAGCAGCGCCGCTGATATCGATCCGGTCTTCGGGAACGATTCTCGGACCGTCATCGAGCGGGTCTCCTGATCCTGAAAGGATTCGCCCAAGAAGGTCGATCGATACAGGCAGTTTGATGGTCTCGCCTGTGAACCTGACACCGCAGCTCCGGTTCAAGCCACCCGTACCCTCAAAGACCTGAACCACGACGATGTCCTTGGAGGTGTCAAGAACCTGCCCACGCTTCGTGGTTCCGTCTTCCAGTTTGATGTACACAAGTTCGTTATATCCAACGGGTTCGGTCTTCTCCACAAAGATAAGCGGTCCTGAGACCTCGTTGATCGTCTTATATTCCTTCATTTCACTGCCTCCCGCATCGTCTCAAAGTCCGCATCCATCGTTGCGAGAACCTTGTCCAGTTCCGTATCAAGCTCTTTCTCGAACTTGACCTTTGATAGATCGTCCTTCGATTTCACAGAAGTAATATCCTCAAGCGGGACCCCACTTTCCAAAGCGTTGTTCGCCATATCAGAGTACTTTAAGATCGCCTTTAGTAATCCATACTGGTGTTCCATCGTACAGAATGTATCGACCGGATGGAATGCGTTTTGTTGCAGGAAAATTTCTCGAAGCATCCTGGCAACCTCCATCGTCAGTTGCTGATCCTCGGGAAGCGCATCCGAACCGACAAGTTGCACGATCTCCTGGAGTTCCGACTCCTTCTGGAGGATCTCCATCGCGTCACCACGCAGTTGCAGCCATTCAGGCGATACCTGCTCGTTGTACCAGTCTGATAGAAGATCGAGGTACAGGCTGTAACTCTCAAGCCAGTTGATCGATGGAAAATGCCTTTTCTGCGAGAGTTTCGCATCGAGAGCCCAGAAGACCTTGACGATACGAAGTGTGTTCTGCGTCACTGGCTCAGAGAAGTCGCCGCCCGGCGGAGATACCGCTCCGATCACCGTGACCGATCCGGTCAGCCCCGAGAGCGTGTCAACCCTTCCTGCGCGCTCATAGAACTCTGACAGTCTGGCAGAGAGGTATGCCGGATATCCTTCCTCACCAGGCATCTCTTCAAGTCGCGATGAGATCTCACGCATCGCCTCTGCCCACCTCGATGTGGAATCAGCCATCAGCGAAACATCGTACCCCATATCCCGATAATACTCGGCGATTGCCATTCCTGTGTACACCGACGCCTCTCTTGCCGCAACAGGCATGTTTGATGTGTTTGCGATCAAGACGGTTCGTTCCATCAGCGGCTTTCCGGTTTTCGGATCAGCAAGTTCAGGGAATTCGTTTAAGACATCAGCCATCTCATTCCCACGCTCGCCGCACCCGATATAGACCACGATCTCGGTATCACTCCATTTTGCAAGTTGCTGCTGGGTAACGGTCTTACCGGATCCGAAAGGTCCCGGAATCGCGGCAGTCCCGCCCTTTGCAATCGGGAAGAGTCCATCAAGGATCCGCTGCCCAGTTATCAAAGGAATATTCGGCATCAGTTTCTTGCGCGACGGTCTTGGCGCACGTACGGGCCACTTCTGCATCAATGTTAGTTCAGTACCGTCCGCAAGCTTGCAGATACAATCGGTAACCTTGAACGATCCCGATTTGATATCATCGACGACGCCTGCCACGTTTGGCGGAACCATGATCTTGTGTTCGATATGGGTCTCAGGAACCGTTCCGATGATGTCCCCGCCCTTAACTTCAATGCCTTTTGTGACGACCGGGGTAAACTCCCATTCCCTATCACGGTCAAGCCCTGGAGCGGTAACGCCGCGCTCGATGAAATCGCTCTTCATCAGCCCCATAAGTACGGGAAGCGGACGCTGGATTCCATCGTAGATACTCTCGAGGAGTCCGGGTCCAAGTTCAACAGATAATGGCATACTCGTGTTCTCGACAGGCTCACCCGGCGCTATGCCTGATGTATCCTCATACACCTGGATGGTCGATTTGTCGCCTTCGATACCTATCACCTCTCCCATAAGCCCCTCGTTTCCGACCTTGACCACGTCATACATCTTTGTGGGTACATCGATGACGGTCACGACCGGTCCTGCTATCCGGTATATAGTTCCTTTTACTTCCAAAGATCAACACCTACTGCTTGTTTTATTTTTTCTCGTAACTGAGTAGTCTCTCCGCCCCCGACCAGAACCACAGTCGGCACGACCGATTCGTCGAGCGCCGATTGCAGCGCATCCGGAAGAAGCGAAGCATCATCGTTATTCATGACCAGTATTCCAACATCCTGATCCAGAAGTACTTTACGCACTGTCGGTTCTATCGTATCCTCAGTGACTTCGTACGTCTTTCTCACACCTGCGAGTTTGAATCCGAGCGTGAAATCTCCACGTCCGATTGTTGCAAGTTCCATTTTATCTCCTGCTGACGATATGCTTCATCGATACCTCAATCAATGCTCTTCATCACTGTTAAATGATCGCTTCACAAACTGTTCCGATGTAATAAATATTTATTGGATTCACGAGTCCCTGTGATTGAAAAGTCCTTGTACGGTGCTATATACTATTTTGCCGGGTCTGTTGGGTCTATTCAGTCGGTCCGAACGTTGCCCGGCTTACTCTGCCACCTTGACCATGCAGGGGCGGATCACTTTTGATTTGAATCGGTACCCGCACTGCAGTTCCTCAACGATGGTACCGCTTTCAGAGTCGCACTTCACCCGGGCGATTGTCTCATGAATGTGTGGATCAAATACCATACCGACCGACTCGATCGGGAAGACCTCTTCCTTCTCGAGCACGTCATGAAACTGCCGCAGAATCATCTCTATTCCTTTTTTGATGTGGTCCACATCATGATCCTGTTGAATAGAGTTAAGAGCCCGCTCAAGGTTGTCAACCACATCGAGGATCGACAATATGAGCGATTCGTTTGCATATTCGATCGATTCAACCGTCTCTTTCGCGGTTCTCTTCTTGTAATTCGAAAAATCCGCCTGCAATCTCTGCAAGCGGTCAAAATGCGAGTCTGCCCTATCCTCGCATTCCGTGAGTCGCTCTTTCAACGCCTGAAGCGATTCTGCATCGGTGTCTGCATCCGCACCCTCTGCTGCATCAACTTCCAAAGCGCCGGACTCCTCTGATTCCTCAATCTCAGAATCGGTCAAAGTCATGTGGTGCTTGTCCCGGTTTCGGAGCAAGTTCCCTGCGCTCGGATGCGAGTACATCATCGACCTTGAGGATCATGACCGCGGCATCGGTAGCGAATTTTAGGGACTGAGTCTTCACCTGCAGCGGCTCGATGACGCCATTTTCATACATATCGATGACATCGCCGTTGTACACATCGATGCCGGATGTTGTGCCGCCGGCTATGTGCTTCGCTTTGAGCATGGTCATCAGTTCGGTCGAGTTGAGTCCTGCATTCTCTACGAGTGTGTGCGGGAGAGTTTCCAGAGCGTCCGCGAATGCATCGACCGCAAGTTGCTCCTTGCCACCGATCGTTCTGGCATAATCCCTGAGGCGGAGTGAAAGTTCAGTCTCACATGCGCCCCCACCAGCAACGACCGTATTAGCCTTGACAACATCAGCCACAACCCGCAGCGCATCGCTAATCGCACCCTCGACAGTATCCAGAACATGTTCCGTGCCGCCGCGAACGACGATGGAAACGGTCTTCGGATTCGGGCAGTCCTTTATGTAGATCAGTTCCTCATCCTCCGAGCCCTTCTCCTCAACAATGCCTGCTGTACCGAGATCGATCTCCTCCACATCCACGATATTCGCGAGGATCGTTGCGCCAGTGGCGCGTGAGATCGCTTCCAGATCGTTGTCATTGACCCGCGCAACTCCGAGTATGCCGCGTTTGACAAGATATGTTTGTGCAGACTCAGTAATACTCTGAGTGCAGAAGACGGCATTCACGCCGATATTGTAGAGACTATCGACATCTGACTTGATAGCAGACTCCTCTCCAACGTACATCTCCTCCAATTGCGCAGAAGAGGTTACTTTCATCTTTTCGTTGGTCTTTCCGCCAGGAGCCTTGGCAAATTTCCGGAATTCGATGCCCGATGTTAACAGCGCGATATGTGCATCCTTGACGCGTTTTGGCATCGCATCGTGCACACGCCTCTTGTCGATCACGATACCTGTGATCAGTTCGGCATCCTCGATGCTTTTACCGACGCTATGCTGGATCCTGACGTTATTAAAGACATCAATATCCCCGTTTTTAATGAGTTGTATTGCACGTACGCAGATTGGTGCCAACTTATCATACGCGATGGCTTTGCCGACCATTGCGGTTGCTGCGACGCTCTG
Source organism: Methanobacteriota archaeon (assembly GCA_034659035.1). Classification (GTDB taxonomy): domain Archaea; phylum Halobacteriota; class Methanosarcinia; order Methanosarcinales; family Methanogasteraceae; genus Methanogaster_A. The sequence goes on along the minus strand of JAYEGI010000141.1, from coordinate 1,804 downwards.
TAGAAGATCGGTGTCATCCTCTGCGACATCGATTGCAAGTTCGCCTAAAATTTCCTGTGATTTCTGTTCTGCCAGTTTATACCCTGTAATTACCGTTGTTGGATGGATACCCCGCTCCAGCAGTCCGCCTGCCCTTTTAAGAAGTTCTCCTGCAAACATAACAGACGCAGTGGTGCCATCCCCGACTTCCTTTTCTTGTGTATTCGCAACAGAAACGATCGTTTTTGCGCTTGGGTGCTCCACAGCGATCTTGCGTAGAATGGTCTCGCCATCGTTGGTGATCGTGACATCCCCTGCCACATCTACGAGCATTTTGTCCATGCCGCTTGGACCAAACGTCGATTTTACCATGTTTGACACTGCCAGAGCAGCGGTAATATTCATCTGCAATGCATCCTTTCCACGTACATGTTCCTTACTTGGGTCTATGACAATTATTGGTTGAGTGATCTGTCCAGCCATTACGAGCCTCCGCAATTGTTATGTTCCAACTGATAGTACTTCTATAAAAAGGTTTCGGATAGGCCGGCAGATCCCCTGACCAGACTGCCAGTCACACCCACTCGTAATGCGCTAGCACTTCCGGTTTAAACTCGTAGAGGAGACTGTTTTCAACATATCCGAAGAATAAGCACCCGCCACATTCCTCTGATGCCTTTTTCCGCAAATCTTTTGACGACTTCCAGACATTCAGAATGCCGTCACTCACATCCCCGAGATGCGTCCTTGCGACCCGGCAGTCCTCGATCCTGCCATCAGCAGTGACATGAAGTACAATATCGCTGGCATGGCACTTGAAATCAGGTTTCATGTCCTTTACCATCTCCAGATACGTCAGGGAATTGATGATCGGGAACTTGTTCTTCTTAAGTCCGATGATCTGATCGACCGCCCTTCTGTACGCGCCCATGTCCCTGATCCCGATCTCCTCCCAGATCCTCCCGGATATCCCGCCAAACTCGTGAATCGGTTCGAACGATATCCAGACTCCGAGATCGCGCGCTAAATATACCAGATTCCTGATCTCATCCAGATTCTTTCCGCTGATCACGCAGTTTAGGAGGATGCTGTGACCCGCCTCCTTCGCGTCCATTATCCCATCCAGCACGCAATCGAATTCAAATCCCCTGAGCTCCTGAAATGTCTTTATTCCGTCCAGAGAGACTGACAGGTAATCGAGGTCCGATAGATCCGGGATTCGCTTCTTCAGGAGTTTTCCGTTGGTTATTAGCGAGGTCATCATCCCGAGGTCGTGGGCATGCTTTAGGATTTCGGGAAGGTCTTTTCGCAGAAGCGGTTCGGCAGTCCATGCATTATATGCCCCGATTCCAAAGGATCTTGCTTCATCGAGGAGACTTAGTACCTCTCCGGTCTCCATCTCCGCACCCTCCTCCTTCCAGTACTCGCAGAACTTGCAACGGAGGTTGCATCTCGCATTGATCCCATGCGACAGGACAAAGGGTCTTTTCCGAACCCTGAGCTGCCAGAGGGCTTTCGATGCCAGTACCGGTGAGAATGCCATATAGGGTTATTATGCGCGAAGTTGGGTTTTAAGTATTGGGTCTCTGGGGAGCTGCCAACCTGTCCCGGATATTTGCAACTTCTGAAAAGTGAATCATCTTCCTGATCGTCCGGAACGATACTTTTCCATAACTACTCAGGTACCTAAAACCACTATCCTGGGACTTCACTGTGCAGGAACTACCCGGAATGATGGGGGTACTGTAACCAAACCTGGAATTTAACCGCAGAGTATGAAGAGGGACGCAGAGGTGAAATAAACGGTTAAAGTCTCTGCGTTCCT